>JAEXBC010000097.1 GCA_023457875.1 Bacillota bacterium
CCAGTAATGGCAATGGAAGTACAGGGAGAAGATGTGATTGCAGTGATGCGTAGCATTATGGGAGATAAGGACCCAATTAAAGCTATTCCCGGGACTATTAGGGGAGATTATGCAAATACGGTAACCAGAAATCTTATTCATGGTTCTGACTCCGTAGAACATGCACAAAGGGAACTAGACCTTTGGTTTAACTAGAAGCGTAAAGATAACAATAAAAGATGATTGTAAGAGATAAATAATTAAGAAATAAATAATAAGAAATGATAGTAGGAGATAACTATAAGAAAATCTAAGTTAGGTCTATGGACTTCACTTAGATTTTTTTTGTTTATTGTTATACTTTGAGTTGTTGTTCAGCTACCCAACTCTATTAATCACTTAGAAGGTATGACTCATTTGCTCTAGGGAGAAGATGGTTTGGTCACCAAGGAGCTTAAAGTTAAAGCTATGATAAGTTTGCCTTGTGATTTCAAAGGTCATCATATCATGAAAAACTTCACTTTGATCTGGATAACGAATATTAATGAGTAGGGTGAAATACTGTTTGGAGCTACCTAGTCTAAAAATATCGCAGTTCAAATCTACTTTGTCAGTAATGCCATAAATATTATTAAAGCCGATGAGGGTTATTTCACAGTAAGCAATAATGCAATTATAGAGAATTTCTTCGCTACAAGCCTCTGCTGGGAAATCACTGTAGTAAAGACCAGACTTCTTATCATATATAAATAGTTCTTTTCCTGCAGCATTTAATTTTTCATAATAGGTTTTATTTATAAAGAGTTTGCAAGTTATTTTTTTACCACAATCCATATGAATCCTCCTTACAAAAGTTTATTCTTTATTGCCTGGATGATTTTGTTAATATATAAAAATATAGCTTTTATTATAAGCGTTCTAATGAAAAAGTATATAGCAAAGCTTAAGAATGTAAAAATCCATGCAGAACATATTGGCTATGAAAAAAAGGCTACTTAATAGTGAACAAAAATACAGTCTTAAGTGGTAGCTTTATAGTAAATAACGAAGTATAGTGCCCGAAGTAAAGATAAATGACCTACTGTATATACACGTAAATAGCCTATGTTCATTGACACTAAGTGACTTATGTAGTTAGATGTTTTTATACTAAAATGAGCAAAACTAAACAAAAGGAAACAAAATGACAAGATGGTAAAATGGAGGGGAGAATATGAAAAGGCTACCTAGCTTTTTAGTGATCATATTGGCGTTATGCGTAGTATTTGTCGGATGCCATACTAAGGAAAGTGAAAAAAGCAAAACCAAGGCTTTAGTTTCTCCAGAGGAAAAAGTTGAATTACAAGTGTTTATAGCAGCTAGTTTGAAAAATGCTATGGAAGAGATACAAGCGGATTATACGGCTTTCCATCCAGAAGTGCAAATCACATATAATGTAGATAGTTCTGGTACCCTTCAAAAGCAAATTGAAGAGGGCGCCTCATGTGATCTATTCTTTTCTGCAGCGATGAAACAGATGAATGAACTTAATGATGGGGGCTATGTATTACCCGATTCGATTGTAAAACTACTAGAAAATAAAGTTGTACTTATTAAGCCAATAGGAGGAAAAACAGCTGTTACTGGTTTTCAAGATATTACAAAAGCAACCAATCTGGCTTTGGCAGGAGAAGATGTACCTGTTGGTTCATATACAAGGGAGATCTTTACTAAATTGGGCATTTTAGAACAAGTAATGGCAATGGAAATAAATGAAGGGGCTAATGTAACAGCAGTTCTTATGGCTGTAAGCGAAGGTAGTAATGAAGTTGGCATTGTTTATGCAACAGACGCTAATACTTTTAAAGATGCTGTGGAAGTTATTGAAGAGGCGCCTGTAGACGCTTTAGAAAACCCAGTTATTTATCCTGTTGCACTCATTAAGAACGCAGAAGCTAGTGATGCCAAGGTAACTGCAGCTAAAGAATTTTTGGCATACTTACAAAGTGAAGAAGCAATCAAATTTTTAAAAGCATACGGCTTTACTGAGTATAATAAATAGAAATTTGAAGCTTATATCTTGTTACAAAAGGAGGTAAATACAATGGGAGTACTGCTTACAGAGGTGAATTGGAGTCCACTTTTTATTTCTTTAAAAACAGGAATAGTAGCAACCACCGTTGCATTTTTTATGGGTATTTTAGTAGCTAGATTTGTAATGAAACTAAGTCATACCATGAAGTGGATTGTAGATGGCATCTTAACATTGCCTCTTGTACTACCTCCTACAGTGACTGGTTTCCTCTTGCTATTTATATTTAGTCTAAAAAGGCCAATTGGTAACTATTTATGGGTAAATGCGGGGGTAAAGGTGGTACTTAGCTGGTGGGGATGTGTATTAGCAGCAGTTGTTATTGCTTTTCCACTCATGTATCGTAATGCAAGAGCGGCCTTTGAACAGGTAGATGTGAATATGATTGCTGCAGGGAGAACATTAGGTATATCGGAGAGGAAAATCTTTTGGAAGATTGTTATGCCAATTGCTATGCCTGGGATTGCATCAGGGACGGTTCTCACCTTTGCAAGAGCTATTGGCGAATACGGGGCTACTTCTATGTTGGCAGGTAATATTTTAGGAAAGACACAAACCATAGCCTTAGCTATTGCCTCAGAAGTATCAGTGGGAAATTTTGAGGTGGCGGGCTTTTGGGTGTCGGTTATAGTCATCATCTCCTTTGTGATTGTTCTAGCCATTAATATGATTTCTGGTAGAGGGATGAAGCAAATTAGGAGGTGGACTTTATGAGTATAGAGGTAGCACTTTATAAAGAGTTAAGAGGTTTTATACTAGATATGTCCTTCAAAACAAGTGGTCAATGCACGGGGATTTTAGGTGCTTCAGGATGCGGCAAAAGTATGACTTTAAAAGGTATAGCTGGTTTAGAAAAACTAGATAGAGGAGAGGTAAGGCTGGGGGAGAGAACTCTTTTTAATAAAGAGAAAAGGATTAATCTACCTCCTCAAGAACGAAAAGTAGGGTATTTGTTTCAAAACTATGCATTATTTCCTCATATGACAGTTGAAGAAAATATCAGTATAGGGATTAAAGGTACTAAGGAAGAAATAAAAGAAAAAATGAACGAGCAAATTGAACGGTTCCAATTAAAGGGTTTAAGAAGTCATTATCCTTCACAGCTTTCAGGTGGACAACAGCAGAGAGTAGCTTTAGCTAGAGTTCTGGCATATGAGCCAGAACTTCTTTTATTAGATGAGCCTTTTTCCGCATTAGATAGTTTTTTAAAGGATGATTTGGCCAAGCAGCTTCTAGAGGTACTAAGAGATTTTAAAGGAAATATGATTATGGTGTCGCATAGTAGAGATGAACTCTATACTTTTTGTGAACAACTCATTGTGATGAAGAATGGAAGTGTCTTAATAGAGGGTGCCACAAAAGAGATCTTCTCCCAGCCAAAGAAAATGGAAGTGGCACGCTTAACAGGCTGTAAAAATATTTCTCCAATAAGAAGATTAGGTAAGCATCAGCTTCTAGCAATAGATTGGAACCTTACGCTTACCACTAAAGAGGAAATTAAAGCATCTACTAAGTATGTTGGGATTAGAGCCCATGATATTAAACTAACGCATCAAGGAAAGGATAACCAATTTAATATGGAAATACGAAGCTATTTGGAGTTCCCCTTTCAAATAGAGTATTTAGTACAAGAAAAAAGAAATACACGAGCGCAGCCTCTATGCTGTGAATTTCCTAAGGCACAAATGCTTCATTTAAAGGAAATAAATATTTTTATTCCGCCTGAAGCTTTGATACTCTTAGAATAGATAGGATTTTAAAATACATCATAATAAAATAATTCTTTTTTTTCAAAAATTTATATGATATTATATACAAAAATATAAGAATAATTATAGACACATTTTAGTAATATCCCATCATTGAAAGCTCTAGGTAGGCTCCCTATAATGAGAGCATAGAGAATCACTAAAATTAAATATCGTTTTTTACAACGGCGTAGATAAATGAGAAACTCATTTTTTACGCTGTTTTTTATTTTTACTAGCCCGGGAAGTAAAAATAAAAGATTCTCTAAGGCTTTTTAAAATAAGATCACATGAAAATAGGAGGTAGGGTTATGAGACAAGTAGCGATTTATGGAAAAGGTGGCATTGGCAAATCAACAACAACTCAAAATTTAACAGCGGGTTTAGCGGAGATGGGGAAAAAGGTTATGATCGTTGGATGTGACCCTAAAGCAGATTCAACAAGGTTGGTACTTGGTGGTCTTGCTCAAAAAACAGTACTTGATACCCTTCGCGAAGAAGGAGAAGATATCGACCTCGATTTAATTTTAAAAATGGGATATGGCGGAATCAAAGGGGTAGAATCCGGTGGACCAGAGCCAGGTGTTGGTTGTGCAGGACGTGGGATCATTACTTCTATTAATCTACTTGAACAGTTAGGGGCATATGAATCAGATTTAGATTATGTATTTTATGATGTATTAGGAGATGTTGTATGTGGTGGCTTTGCAATGCCTATTCGTGAAGGTAAAGCTCAAGAAATATATATTGTATGTTCTGGTGAAATGATGGCACTTTACGCTGCAAACAATATTTCAAAAGGTATTATGAAATATGCAAGTACAGGTGGTGTAAGACTCGGAGGTCTTATTTGTAACTCAAGAAAGGTAGACGGCGAAGCAGAACTTGTGCAAGCGGTAGCTAAAGAGTTGGGAACGCAAATGATTCATTTCGTACCTCGTGATAATGCGGTACAAAAAGCAGAGATCAACAAAAAAACAGTTATTGATTTTAGTCCACAAGAGCCACAAGCAGATGAATATAGAGAACTTGCAAGAAAGGTAGATGGAAATGATATGTTTGTTATTCCAAAACCGTTATCCATTGACAAATTAGAATCCATTTTAATGGAACACGGTATTTTAGATTAAGATGCAATTAGGATTCTCTTAGTGTAATGCTCACTTAGGATGTATTAATTAAAGGAGGTAGAATATATGGTATTAATTCGTGCAATCATTAGAACACAGAAGGTAGGAGAGGTTTTATCTGAACTTCTTTCAGCAGGATTTCCAGCCGTTACCAAGATGGATGTGTTTGGTCGTGGTAAACAAAAGGGCGTGAAAGTGGGAGAGGTCTACTATGATGAAATTCCAAAAGAAATGCTCCTTATGGTTGTAAAAGATGAAGACAAAGATGATGTGGTCAAAATCATTATGAAGTATGCAAGAACAGGTGAAAAAGGTAACTTTGGTGACGGACGTATTTTTGTAAGCCCAGTAGAAGAAGCTTATACGATTAGTACGAAATCATCAGGTTTATAGGAGGAGTGTCTATGAAAGAAATCATGGCAATTGTAAGGCAGAATAAGGTTAATGCTACTAAAAACGCATTGGCTGAAGCTGGTTTTCCTGCATTCACCTGTAGAAAGATTATGGGAAGAGGTAAAAAACCTATAGATCCATTACTGGTAAAGACAATACTTGAAGCAGAAGAAATGCCACTCTCAGCAGTAGGTGAGTACATTACAGAAGCTTCAAGGCTGATTCCTAAACGGTGTTTTGTACTAGTCGTACCAGATGAAGAAGTAGGTCGCCTTGTGCAAGTTATTATGGATGTGAACTGTACGGAAAATCCTGGAGACGGCAAAATATTTGTATTACCTATTACGGAATCATATCGTGTACGAGATGGAAAAATCATAAGCGATATAGATTCTTCCTACTAGGAGGTGAGGATATGAGTTCTGACTTAAGAAGCAAAGTATTAGATAAATATAGCGCGAGACTTTATAGAAATAGAAAAGAGCACGTCATTAC
>JAEXBC010000098.1 GCA_023457875.1 Bacillota bacterium
GTCTGATATTCCCTCCATGCCATGCACACAGGCATTTTCTACAAAGGTCAATATACTAAGCTTAGGAATCTTAATTTTTTCACACCCGGGCATAATATAAAAGCTAAATGATAGCTTATTTCCAAAACGATATTTTTGAATATTGGTATATTGCTTTACAAACAATATTTCTTCCTCTATAAAAATATAATCGCTATCCCAGGACAAAGACTTTCTAAGGATTAATGAAAGTTCACCGATAATATCTGCTGTTTCATTTTCATTTTTCAAAAGACTTCTCATACGAATACTTTCAAGTGTGTTGAACATAAAATGAGGGTTCACTTGACTTTGCAGTGCCTTTAATTCTGCACTCTTTCTGGCTAATTCCAACGCTTGCTTTTCTGCATTTTTCTTAAACACTACCTCAATAAGCTCCTTGATTTTCATAACCATTGCATTATAGCTTTTAATAAGTGCACCTATTTCGTCGTCTCCTGCATTTCCTTGCATTAATTCGAATTCTTCCCGCTTCACTTTATCAAAATAGAATCCCATACGACTAATTCTACCAGTGAGAGACTGAGAAATCAGCATGATAACAATTGTCGGTAATAAAAGATTCACGCTAATCAATAAAGCAATCATTTTTCCAGATGCCCTTATCATAGGCCATATTTCAATTTCTTTAGGCATAACATAAATTGTCCAAGTGTCTGTAACCACATTAAAGCTTTCTTGATATAAAGCTCGTTTTGTATCCACTATGTCTTTAGGCAAAAATGCTCTTCTACCACTTTCCTCAGGTTTATTAGAAAATAGCACATATTCATCATTACATATGTAGATTTCTCCATCTATTTTCTCTTTATAGATTTTATCAAGAAGATCAGCATATCTTAAGTCAATCTTGACCAGTTTATCAATAGTGTTATGTTGAAAATAATTAAGATCCTGTATTAAGCTAATGGTTCGAGAGGTATTACCAAAGGATAGGTATTTTTGTTCCTCATCATAATAAGATACGAGTAGCATATCCTTCCCGCTATGAATAAACTCCTTATACCAATGATTCGTTCGAATACTATCAATCTCTGCAAAGCTCCCTCCATTCATAATGGTCTCATTATCTGCATACAACATGATGTTATTAATTCTTTGAGAATTATAGTAATACCTAAATACGTTATTTTTCGTTACATCTCTATAACTGGTGTAATAATCAAGATGAGAGGTATATTCTTTAACCAAAAATTTATTAATGGTCTTATCTATGCACAGATGACTAGCTATAGAAATACAATTATTAACATCTGCCTTAATATCATACTCAATGCGCTGAACCATGTTTTTCATAGCCATCTCTTGCTGCTTTAGCGCATTGTTTTTAACAGCTGATATGATAACTGCATTGGTAACAAGCATGGGTACTAAAACACAAAAAATATAGATCAGCATTAATTTAGTTCTAATCTTGCAATTATGTATAAACCGTAGCAAACCCATTAGTCCCTCCTACTTATAATATAATATGTCATCATTTTTTCCTTCCTATCCCTCTATCACTTCTGTCTTATACCTATGCAAGTCCAGTCTTTTTTGTCTTTCCCTATAATATAACAAACTTCACCTATACCCAGTGCCACTCTCTTTGGCTACTTCCTATCAAAAGCACCTCTTTGGGGAGATGCTTTTGATTGTTTGCCATAATATTTTTGGGATGTATCCTATGTATAATCTAGCTAATCCTTTTGTCTTACTTATAAATCGTCCGATTCTTTTGGTCTTCAATTCCAGTTCTTCTATAAAAATAGGTGTTGACGATGTCTCTCCATTCTATAGCATCCTTTAACTGAATCTCTAAATCATTTTTCACCTTTTCATAGAAGTCTTTATCAATTAAATTCTCTAGCGTTTCCCATTCTTTGACGTAATCCTTCACCTTTTCAACTCCGTCAAAATGTACATCATAAATATATTGTACCATAGTTCTACCATCTTTTAACGTATATTTATAGGGTATATGATGAAAAAATAGTAATAGCTCCTCAGGACAAGTTTCAAGGTGTTCATACATACTCCTATTAGGTTCAAAATATTGCGCTATATAACCTGTTCCTGTTTTTTCAGTCCTATCCACACCAATTCCTTTATAATCTGCATAATGGTATGTTCCCCAAGGAGAGTATTCATATCCTTCTATATTGGGGCCATAATGATGTCCTACGTTTACCATCCATCCAGTTCCTAGTGGTACAGTATAGTCTTCATACACCTTCCTTGAAGTTAATAAGATGTTCTTCACTGTGTTGATAACTTGTTCATTTAACCCCAGCGTAAGTTTAATCCATTCTTCAGTTATTTCTTCTGATGTATATTGTGGATTCCAGCATAGTTTTCCAAAGCCATATAGGTTTGCCGCTGCCATAGGATTTCCACTCCAACATAGGCTATCTCCAATATTAGCCACTGCCGCTATACCACCATGTGTATTATTAAACTGCCTGCCACTTACAATATTTTTGATATAGGCATCTTCACCGTTGGCATAGGTATTAAAATCTAGGCACTCTTTCCACATCGGAATTAAGAAACAGATGTGTTTTTGCTGTCCTGTATACTCTTGGGTAATCTGGAATTCCATGAGTTGATTCGTATTTTGTAATCCTCCAAACAAAGGAGATAGAGG
>JAEXBC010000099.1 GCA_023457875.1 Bacillota bacterium
AAATAATATTTTGTAAAAAAAGGTAATACAAGCTGTTCGCTTATATTACCTTTTATTATCGTATAGAAATTAGGAAAGTGCAAGGAGCATCTCTTCTTTACGAAGACGAATTTCCTCACAGGTATTAATCACTTGTGCCCATTGCTGGGAGGTGGTTACGGTTCTAGAAAATTTAATAAAATCATTACGTAGAATTTGAGTATAATCTAATTTTACTTGTTGTATTTCCTCATCACTTCGGGTTTGTCCTAATGCTTCTAAGAATTCATTAGCTCTTTGTGAAGAAACAAAGGGTAAATAGGGCTGAAGAATGTCAAGCTTAGTTTGAAGTGCTTGATAGTGCCTTTCAAAGGGATTACCTTCTACATTTTTCATATATGAAAAAAAGGCATCTACGTTCAAAAAAGTAATGTTTTTAATACTAGAATAGTCAAAGGACTGTAATATAGTACGAAAATCGTTTAAGGTGTTTTGTAATTCCTGTTTAGTAAGCAATGTTGACATATGAATCCCCCTTAATGCAGATTTCAAATAAAATGCTTTGTGTAAACATAGTATAACCAAATTAAAATCAAAAACAGTATGTAATTTTTACTTACGCATCATCAGGTATGAATGGAAAATAAATGAAAAAATAAATGAAAAATAAACGAAAAAATGGAGCTGCTCCGTTGGGGACAGCTCAGATAAAAAATCAATCTATTCGGTGGTAATTGCTTTGAAATTCTCACCATCCTTTGGTGGTTTTGGTCCAAAATACTGATAGAAATCCACCTTTAGATTGCCATTAAAGAGTTTACGTTTTTTATTTGCCTTTTTACCAAAATCACGTTCGAAGGTATCCACTGAGGTAAGGGCATAAAGTGACCAGGTAGGATTACTATCTATGAGACGACGTAGTTGTCTGTGAATTTCTTCAATCTGAGGAAGGTTACTAATACGCTCACCATAGGGTGGATTAGTAATGACAATACCATAATCTCCATGGGGAAGAGTGGCTTTATGAATAGGCTTGGTGAAGAATTGAATATACTGTCCAACTCCAGCAGCCTCAGCATTTTCCCTTGCTTTTGTGATAACACTGCGATCAATATCTGAGGCATAGATAATGGGACTACCCTTTTGATCTATGGCACCTTGGGCTTCATCACGTAATTCCTCCCATAATTTTTTGGGAATTTGAGGCCAAAAGCTAGAGGCAAATTGGCGATTAAGTCCAGGGGCAATGTTTTTTGCTAGTAGAGCCGCTTCAATGGCAAAGGTACCTGAACCACAGCAAGGGTCATAAAGTATGCGTCCTTTTTGCCAGTAACTAATTTGTAGAAGGGAAGAGGCCATGGTTTCTTTAAGTGGTGCTTCTACACTATTTACTCTGTATCCACGCTTATGAAGGCCCTCACGTCCAGTAGTATCAATCGTTAAGGTGGCAGTATCTTTTAATAGTGAAACCTGTACAGTGTAAGAAGGACCCGTTTCAGGAAACCATTCCATGTGGTATTGATCACTTAGGCGTTTAACAATAGCCTTTTTAGTAATGGCTTGGCAGTCAGAAATGCTAAATAGCTTTGAATTTACGGATTTACCATTAACCGTAAACTTAGCATCTGGCGTAATCCAAGCTTCCCAAGGTAAGGTATTTACCTTGTCAAATAACTCGGTAAAGGTGGTAGCTTTAAATTCGCCCATTTTAATCAGTACACGGTCTGCACTACGTAGCCAAAGATTAGAAAGTACAATAGCCTCCACATCTCCAGTATAAATAATCTTTCCATCTTGGACTTCATTTATTTCATAGCCTAATTCTTCTACTTCTTTCTTTACCATAGCTTCAAGGCCAAAGGTAGAAGTAGCGATAAGTTCGAAAGTTTTCATATATATCTCCTCTAAATTGTTCAATCAATATGTTTATTGTACACCAATATACAAAGTGTGTATACCCAGATATGCCTCAGACAAAGAAGGAATATAAACATGGATGGATATTAGAAAAGTCATAAACCTCCATTTAATTATTAGTATAGAGGTAAATCATTAAACAAATTCTTAATATTTAAACACTTCAATTGTTTTTTTGTTAGAACATGTTTATATTAGACATGTTTTTAAACAGTTTTCTTTGTTTTTTTATTAAAACTAACAAAAATATTGACAAAAAAATCTCAAAAATAATTTGAATAATATTTTATTTGTGATAAAATGTAAAATAAAACAATATGGAATAACAATTTAAAAAAGTGAGTTTAATTTAAAATTTAAGGGGTAAGCATGAAATTGGGGTGAAGGAATGAGTCAAACACTAGGAATCCTTGTTGAGACCTTATGTCGGGAGTATGAAACAAAAGATTTTTTGTTTTTTCCCTCAACAGGCAAGAAGTACACTTATCACGTCTTTTATCAAAAAGTGCTTCAAATAGCACAGGGGCTATTGTCGTTAGGCTTAAAGAAAGGAGATTTCATTGCAATCAAATCCCTCAATAGGCCAGAATGGATTGCTATTGAATGGGCGGCCTTTAAAATAGGGGTAGTGGCTGTTGGGTTAAATGCTAATTTGACTTCCTATGAAACCGAATATGCCATAGGTCTTACAGAGGCGAAGATATTATTTACAGATGATACTAGCCTCAACGTAAAATCGACTTTAGCTTGTAGAACGATGGGGATGGATGAAAAAGACTATTTTTGTAGGGAGGTTAGTAAGGAGGCTGAAGAAGAGATAAACAGATGTCAAATGCAAGTAGAAGCCAATGACCCAGCCATTGTTCTTTTTACATCTGGAACCACAAGTAAGCCTAAAGCAGTTGTTTTGTCACATCAGGGTATAGTGATGGCGCTTCAAGATTTTAATGAGCAAACCACTTATTCTGAGGATGATAATGCGTTAGTATGTGCACCTTTTTCTCATATTATGGGCACCTTATATGGTGTTTTGTGTATGGCATTAGTAGGCGGCAAGATTACACTGTTAGAGCGTTTTAAAACGCAAAGGGTTTTAGAAAGTATTGAAAATGAAAAATGCAGTGTTTTTTTAGGCGTACCTACAATGTATCAGTATATTCTAAATGAAAAAGAGGGACATGATCTTTCTTCATTAAGAACTGGACTAATTGCAGGTTCATGTGTTTCTAAGGAACTATATGAGAGAATCTATTATGAAATCGGTGCTAAAGAGATTATACAAAGCTTTGGTCAAACAGAGGTTTTAGCCATATCTATGACGACAATGACTGACGCCTTTGAAAAACGTGCCACAACCACAGGAAGAGCTATTAAGCGCGCAGAACTAAAGATAGTGGATATTTATACTAAAGAGCGTTTACCTTGTAATCAAGTAGGGGAGTTAATGGTAAGAACCCCCTATGCCATGATAGGGTATCTCAAGGATGAGGAAGCAACAAAAAATACGGTAGAGGATAGTGGATGGATACATACTGGTGATTTGGCACATATAGACGAACAAGGTTATCTGCACATCGGTGCTAGAATCAAAGACATTATTATTAGATGTGGTGAGAATATAGCACCTGCTGAAATTGAAGCCGCCTTACTTAAGCTATCAGAGGTAAAAGAAGCGGCAGTAGTAGGGGTATCTGATTCCAAAGCAGCTGAAGAAATCTGCGCCTTTATTGTCACAGACGAGAAGGTTGTACATAATCTGGATTTTTCAGTAATCAAAGAGCAATTAAGTAGGTATCTCGCTAAGTTTAAAATTCCCAAATACATTATTACAGTAAGCGAGCTACCAACAACCTCAAGTGGTAAAGTAAAACGTCATGAATTAAAAACAATATTTTCTTCTTTAGAAAGTACTTGTTAATATATGTAAAGAAATAGGAGGAATGAGAATGGGATATAAAATATTAGAGATTGGAACCTATGTAGGAAGTACTCAAACAGATTCAGAATTCTTTGTTGAACACTTTAAGAAACAAGGAAAAGATATTAAGCATTTTATGGATGACGTGATGGGAAGAACGTCTGTGTGTACCTCGAAGGATAAGAACACATTAGAGATGGC
>JAEXBC010000100.1 GCA_023457875.1 Bacillota bacterium
AATTTATAATAGGCTGTCTATAGTATAGACTACTATAAGTTCTAATTCTTTTCAATATTCTTCCTGTAATGATTTGTTAAAAATACTTGTATGCAAAAAGAAGCAATGCCAAAAACGCCATCGCTTCTTTTTGTATGCCATCATTTATAGGTTATAACGCTTTACTCTCCTAAGTAAGCTTTCTTGATGGAATCATCATGCATCAAATCCTTTGCATTGCCATCAAGCACTATATGTCCTGTCTCTAATACATAAGCTCTGTCGGCTATAGATAATGCCTTCTTAGCATTTTGTTCAACGAGTAGCACAGTGGTTCCACTGCTACTAATTTCTTGGATAATCTTAAAGATTTCATTCACATAAAGTGGTGAAAGTCCCATAGAGGGCTCATCCATTAAAATAATCTGGGGATGAGACATTAAGGCCCTTCCCATTGCCAACATCTGCTGCTCACCACCACTTAAGGTTCCTGCAACCTGATTTTTTCTTTCTTCAAGTCTTGGAAATTTAGCATAAACCATTTCAAGGGTTTCCTCAATTTCCTTTTTATCAGAACGTGTATAAGCACCAAGTTTTAAGTTTTCAAGTACTGTAAGCTCTTGAAAAACTCTTCTTCCCTCTGGTACATGGGCCATTCCCATGGATACAATTTTATGAGGAGGTGTTTTTGTTAACTCCACCCCTTCAAATTGAATGCTTCCTTCCTTTGCACTAACTAAGCCTGTTATGGTATGAAGAATGGTGGTCTTTCCTGCTCCATTCGCTCCAATAAGTGCAATGACTTCTCCCTTATTGACTTCAAAGGAGATCCCCTTTATTGCTTGTATCATGCCATAATATACTTGTAAATTCTCTACTTTTAACATAGCCATAAATGGTTCCTCCTTCTCTATTCACCTAAATAAGCAGTAATAACTTGTGGATCATTTAGAACCGCACTGGTGTTTCCATGTATAAGTTCTTTTCCAAAGTTTAATACTGTTACCTCTTCACAAATACCACTTACTAACTTCATATCGTGCTCAATCAAAAGAATGGTCATGTCAAATTGGTCTCTTACAAAGCGAATGGTATTCATAAGTTCTGCTGTCTCATTAGGATTCATCCCTGCTGCTGGCTCATCTAATAATAATAGCTTAGGACTTGTGGCAAGTGCTCTTGCTATTTCCAATTTTCTCTGCTTACCATAAGGCAAATTCGAAGCTAGCGTGCTACTCTCATGGTCTAGGTCAAACACCTTAAGAAGCTCTAATGCCCGCAGGTCCATTTCCCTTTCTTCTTTAAAATACTTAGGGAGTCTAAAAATACTATGAAATTCATTATAACTCTTTTGATTGTGAAGTCCAATTTTAACATTATCTAATACTGACATATTATTAAACAATCGTATATTTTGAAAGGTTCTAGCAATCCCTTTACGATTAATCTCAATCGTTGACTTTCCTGTAAGGTCCTCTCCTTCTAGTGAAAAGGAACCACTGGTAGGTTTGTAAACGCCTGTGAGCATATTAAACACAGTTGTTTTTCCTGCACCATTGGGACCAATAAGACCATAAAGCTGACCTTTTTCTATTGTTAAATCTAACTCATCTACTGCTCTTAATCCACCAAAAACAATGCTTAGTTTCTTAATTTCTAATAGTGCCATCCCCGTTCTCCTTTCTATTAAGGTTTTTGCCCTTTACTTTAGAGAAAAGGTTTTTCTTGAATGCCTCAAATCCAGGTGAAGCATTTAATATCATCATTACAATAAGTACCACTGCATAAATAAGCATTCTATAATCTGCTAGTCCACGTAATACTTCAGGAAGTAGGGTAATGATTGTAGCTGAAATAATAGAGCCTCTAATGCTTCCCATACCACCAAGTACTACAATAACTAATATTTCAATTGACTTATTAAAGTCGAAGGTATCAGGTTTTAAAATACCTAGGTTATGTCCATATAAAACACCTGCTACACCTGCAAAAAAGGCAGCTACAACAAAAGCAAGTAGTTTATAATACACAACATTAATACCAACGGATTCAGACGCAATAATATTGTCACGAATAGAGCAAATTGCTCTTCCTTGCCTTGATTTAACTAAATTGGCAATGACTAAAACCGTAATAATAATAGCCACAAAAACAATGGTATAGTTGGTGGTTTTATCTATTCCCTTAAGACCACCTGCACCACCTGTCACAGAGAAATTAGTAATTAAGGAACGAATAATCTCACCAAAAGCAAGGGTTACAATGGCTAGGTAGTCACCCTTTAACCTAAGAACAGGGACACCAATAATCATTCCAAATACTGCTGCCACCAAACCACCAATTAAGATGGCAAGGGGGAACTCAACTGCCACTGGCAAGTCCATATAAACGGTAAACATACAACCTGCATAGGCACCTACAGACATAAAGCCAGCATGTCCTAAGGTTAATTCTCCCAAAAAGCCCACTGTAAGATTCAGCGAAACAGCTAATATAATATTAATACCAATTGGTACAAGTAAGCTTTGATAATGTCTTGATAATACATTCGTTTGTACCAACATAA
The DNA here is from genome assembly GCA_023457875.1 of Bacillota bacterium. GTDB lineage: Bacteria > Bacillota > Clostridia > Lachnospirales > Cellulosilyticaceae > Cellulosilyticum. Next base: position 2,546 of record JAEXBC010000100.1, read on the forward strand.
AAATAACAGCATAGATTAGCATAACAGCTACAATGGTTATCACATTCTTTTTATTAAATTGTTTTTTCATATGCGCCACCTATACCTTATCCGTTCTCATCTTGCCTAATAAACCAGTTGGTTTAACAAGAAGAACAATGATTAAAACGCCAAATACAATAGCATCCGCTAGTTCTGTGGAAATATAAGCCTTGGATAAGCTTTCGATTATTCCCAGCAAAATACCACCAATCATAGCCCCTGGAATACTTCCGATGCCACCTAATACAGCCGCCACAAAGGCTTTAATACCTGGAAGTGAACCAGAATAAGGTGAAACGAAATTATAAGAGCTTACAAATAAGGTTCCTGCAATAGCTGCAAGTGCAGAACCAATGGCAAAAGTAATGGAAATCGTTTGATTGACGTTGATTCCCATAAGCTGTGCTGCCCCTTTGTCCTCAGAAACTGCCAACATCGCCTTTCCTATTTTGGTCTTTTTAATAAATAAAGTAAGAGCAATCATAATCACTAAGGTCACCCCTAGTGTAACAATAGCTTCTCCTGTTAATTCAATAGGTCCAATTTTAACAGGATTCATATGAACCACTGACTCTACCTTTTGTCTTTTTGAGCCAAAAATCAGTAATGCTGCACTTTGTAAAAAATAGCTTACTCCAATAGCTGTAATGAGTACAGTAAGTGGAGAGGCATTTCTAAGGGGTTTATAGGCTATCTTTTCAATACTTACCCCAAGCGTTGCACATACTACTACGCTAATGAGTACACTGGCTAATGGTGGCATACCTAGTCCAGTTGTTACTACGGATATGGTGTATGCACCAACCATAATAACATCTCCGTGGGCAAAGTTAAGCATTTTAGCAATACCATAAACCATCGTATACCCTAAAGCAATCAACGCATAAATGCTTCCTAAATTAAGTCCATTTATGAACTGAGTTATAAAATTAATAAGTTCCTTTACGAAATCCACGCCGTCGCCTCCCTGTCTAATATTAATTATTGCTTTTATATTTAAAAAACTTATGGCTGCCTTACAATAGCTTCTTCCATTGTGCCATGTCAAGAGCTATATAAGACAGCCATAAAACAAACTATATCTATTATTTAGCTACATATTGACCGTTTTCAATAACAGCCACTGTTGCTTCTTTATTTGGCTCACCGTCAGCTGTAAAAGTCATGTTACCTGTTAAACCATTTACTTTAATCTTTGTCATAGCAGCAATTAAGTTTTCATTAGTTACATCGCCGTCACAAGCTTCGATAGCTAATTTGATAGCATATACGCCATCATATCCATCAGCAGCAAATTGATCTGGTGCTTTATC
>JAEXBC010000101.1 GCA_023457875.1 Bacillota bacterium
GTGTAAGGGTAGGTATGAAATCACTTAAAATTGAGATGCCAGAGGGAACCAAAACAGAAGAAGTACTTGATAAGATTAAAGAACTAAATGAGGATGAAAATGTACATGGCATTTTGCTTCAACATCCAGTTCCTGAATATATAGATGAGATGGCTTGTTTTAACCACATTGATGAATCTAAAGATGTTGATGGAGTAAACACCAATACATTTGGTAGGATGACAATGCAGCTCGACTCATATAAATGTGCAACACCAGCTGCAATAATGACCATTTTAAAGCATTATAAAATACAAATAGAAGGGAAAGATGTTGTTGTAATAGGAAGAAGTCCAATACTTGGAAAGCCTGTTTCTATGATGATGTTAAATGAAAATGCAACCGTTACCATATGTCATTCAAAAACCCGAGATTTAGCAGATAAAGTAAGAAGGGCAGATATAATTATTGCAGCAGTAGGTAAACCGAAATTTGTTCAAGCTGATTGGATTAAAGAAGGGGCGGTATTGGTAGATGCAGGATATAATCCAGGTAATGTTGGGGATATAGATTTGGAAAATGCAATGAAGAGGTGCTCGGCATACACACCTGTACCTGGTGGAGTAGGTCCCATGACCATTAATACATTAATAAGGCAAACAGTTGAATCTGCTGAGAAGAAGTTTGGTCTAAAATAGGGGGTTTATTAAATATGTAAAAATGTTTTGTTATAGTATGATAATTCATTTAAATTGCCATAATAACTATGATAAAATAGATAATAAAAAATAGGAATTTTAGTGTGGGGGTAATGAGTATGGATACATATAAGCTACATGCGTGGTCTATAGCAAAAGAGATTGATCTCAATGTATTAGCAAAGAGCTTTGGAATTCCTAAGAAGTTTACGTGGGAAGAACCTATTACTATATATGGGGAACATTTGAAAAGCCTCGTGGGTGAAGAAGTTACACCAGATAAAAACGTACTTTTCTTTTCTTTTGGCTCTATTGTTTTGTCAAACGGAAAAGAAGAGTGGATGAAAAAGATTATCACTTATCTGAATGATAAAGATGTTTGCAAAGAGCTTGCAGATTGGAAACATTATAGTGATGAGTACGAGCTTTTTGAGTCTGAAGGAGAAGATTCTTGTGATGACAACGCTGCCAAGATTAGTAAAATAGAGCAGTACCATATCGAGCTTTCTGCGGTGGTACTTGCAAAATCCGTAGCACTAGAACGCAATGAGTTCAAAATAGAAACAATACTTAATAAAGCAGAAGAGCTTATTGATGGGCTCGAACAAGGTAAGACGAATATGAGTGACAAAAAACTAGGGAGTATGACAGCATCTATTTTAAGACATGAGTATGATTCTATAAGCTATATACTTATATTGGATAAGCCTGATATTACATGGGCACTCAGTGATGCAAACGAGTACTATGAAAAGCTTTCTATCATTTTTGAACTTGCAGACAGATATGAAATCCTAAAACAAAAAACTGATACCCTAAGGCATATTGTTGAGGGGTTTACTTCTGTTACGCACGGAACAAGAAGTTATATCATGGAGGTTATTATTATCATACTTATTATGGTTGAGGTGGTTTTAATGATACTGGAGCTGTTAATATGAAAGAAAAGGTAAGAGTAAGTGTTGTAATGCTCTATGATAAAATTGATTTGGTAAGCGTTGCAAACACCTTTAATATTCATGATTATGAAAAATGGAAAAGTTCGCTTCATCTAGAATGTGAGGCTGTTAATGGGCTTTTGAAATATCAAATACAAGGTGCACATATTTACATCTACAAAATAGGCTGCGTGGCATTTATTGGACTGACGGAAAGTGAAGAGAGAGATTTATTGGCTAAAGTAAGGATGCTACTTCCGACGGATGAATTAAAAATCGAGGAAGCTTATAGTGAATATGCTTTATCTGAAAAAGAATACGCGCATACACAGGCTGAGGCTATGGTAAGAAGTGTAAGGCTCAAATGGATTGAGGGACGCATGAACCAACTAGGGGAAGAAGCAGAAAAAATTCTTGCAAAAATTAATAGAGGAAGCGGTTTGGGATATTCTGGTACACTATATAAGTTTATCTCAAAACTGCAGCGTTTTGAAATAGAATCTGCAGGCTTACTTGCGCTGCTCGGAAGACCTTATAGCGGAGCAGAAAAAGAGGCTTATACGCATGCTGTAGAAACATATGCTTTGCAGGAGAGACTTTCTGTGCTCAATGAAAAGATAGAGATGTTTAGGGGGATTACGGATACACATGAGGTGTTTGGAAGGTTTGTGGGGTGGCAAAGACTCCTCGTAATAGAAGCGATCCTACTTGTTCTTTTTCCACTTTCAGGCGTATTAGATTGGGATCTTGGCAGCTTGTGGCAGATACTTTCTACTGCTATTGAATCATTTATTCATTAGAACAACATATGTATACTTTAATGAATTGTTAGGAGCGTAGTATATATTATGAATCCCATTATAGGTGTTATACTAGTTTTTCTGATATATTTATCCATTACAAAAGCTTGGATTAAGTTTATTGAAAGTCTATTTGAGGGAGTGCAACATTATTTTTGTAAATTACTCCATTGTATAACTAATAATAAGGAACACTAAAAAGCTGATTATTATATATTTAATAGGCAGGTGACTCACTCTGACCTATTTTTTTTACTTTATCTAACAAAGTATTTGTATATTCAAAATTAAGATAACCCAATACAGAATACTTTTTTATATCGTCTATAAAAAGACTTTGTTTTTTACATGAACCTTTCTATAACTGTTAGAAAATTGACAATATATGTGTATAGAACAAAAACGGTTTATCTATAGGATTATTATTGAAAAAATATTCTAAATAGATTATAATTATAAATGTTAACAAAAAGTTAACATAAAATGAAAATTAAATTAATAAAAGTCGGATTGGTGGATATTTATAGTTGTTGTAGCATAAGAGGGTAAACGTTATAAATGTATTAAAAAATCAAGAAGCTACACTGCTGAGGGGATAGAAAAAAGTTAACGTTCATAAAAAATAGACTAGATGGGATGGGGAATTATGCCAGAGGGTACAGTAAAAGCATTGATGAAAAAGGGAATGTTTCTAAAAGTAGTAATAGGATTGATTGTTGTTAGTAGTATAAGCATGACTATTTTTTTGGGAATGGATTACGTAAGGGCGGTACTAGATAAACCGTTCGTATTGAAAGAAAATGGGGATAATAAAAATTATTTTACAAGAGTGTTTCCACCGATATGCAGTCTAGATGAGTTGAGTTTGTATAATACGGGAGGATATATTTATGAGCAATTTTATGTGGATGGGAGCTTTATTGGGCAAACCAGAGTAATAAGTCTGTTTTGTGGGGAAGTAGAAGGCCAACTTGTTATTTGTCTATGTCCAAGTCAGGAGATAGATCCCTATGAGTATGATACAACGGATTGCATTGCTACTAGAGTAGAAAATAAACAAGTAGCTTTTGCTAATGAATTGTTAGATGATTATATAATAAGACTAAATGTTCAAGGTAAAGAGGTTACGCGAGATGATTTTGCGCCTAGGATGCTATTGGTTATTAACCAAGAGGATGTAGAGATTAGAAAATATATCTTCTATGGATTGGGAATAATATTTGCAGGAATTCTATTAATTTGGTTAAGGCGACTTATCGTATTTACTAACTTGAAAACGTATAGAGGAATAAGAGTAGCTTGTCGGCGTTATGGGAATCTGGAAGAAATATTTGAAAAGATAGAACAAGAACCTTGGATTTATACATACAAAGGATGTTATTATAATAAGGAATGGCTTATAGATACTAAAAAGAAACGAATTGTTAAGTTGGAAGACGTCATGTGGTTTTGTTTAAGACATAGTACAGGAATTTTTAAAAATAAAATAAGAGCATATTTTTATATGGAAGACGGAAGAAAATACTTTATTAAGTTTTCGAATCAAGACCGCACAGACTTTTTTGTGGAAGAGATGAAAAAAATTATTACTTGTTACTCTCCGTATGATTCTGAAGAAAAATATAAAGAGTGGAAGAAAAATAAGCACGTAATCGTATAAAGAGGCTGTCGCACTAATGAATTTACATACAAGATATTGCTGTACTCAATTAAAACGCACACAATATCTTGTAGTCATTACTTTTAGTGCAACAGCCCCTTTTTTGTTGCTAAATATGTAAAGGGATGTAATTATAATCATGCAATTTATTATAGAAACAACGTGATGCATTTAAAAAATCTGTCTAGAGTACACAAGTTGTTAAGCCTATTGGAATAAAGACCATATAGATAGTTTATTTTTCATATGTTATCATAAAATTAGAATACACTAAAGGTCAAAGGAGAAAAAATGATTAGTAAAAACTATGATGCAGTAATTTTTGATTTGGATGGAACACTAATTGATTCTATGTGGGTATGGGAAAAACTTGATATTGCCTTTTTGGGACAGCTTTCAATAAAGGTGCCAGAAGATATGGATAGGGAACTAGAAGGTATGAGTTTTACAGAAACTGCAAGCTATTTTAAGGAGCGGTTTAAGCTAGAGATGAGTGTAGAAGCGATTAAAGAAAGTTGGAATAAGTTGGCTTGGGATTTTTATACCCGTGATGTTACGCTTAAAACAGGGGCTAAGGAGTTTTTAGCGTATCTTCAGGCTAAAGGGATAAAACTTGGAATTGCCTCAAGTAATAGCACCGAACTTATTGATGCTGTTTTAGAAGCTTTACAAATCAAGCAGTATTTTAGTGGAGTAAGAAGTTCGTGTGAAGTGGGCAGAGGTAAGCCTTATCCGGATATTTATTTAAAGGTAGCAGAAGATCTTAAGGTAGAGCCTAATAGATGCCTGGTTTTTGAAGATATCCCTAATGGCATTAAAGCAGGAAAAGCAGCTGGTATGTATGTTTGTGGTATCCGAGATAGACAGAGTCAAGAGGTTCAAGAAGAGGCAAAAGCTCTGGCACACCATTTTATAAAGGATTATTATGAAGCCATGAGCGACTTTGCTTTTTTAAAAGATGAATAAGACTATAAAAATGTTTGGTGGATACTTTCAGAAATGATATATAACCCATATTTATACATAAGGCTATGTTTTAACATAATGTTGAAATATAGCCAAAAAAATATATTTTATTTTTCAGATGTCAATTCTTCTAATACTTGCATAGCGAATCTCGCATTAGGGTAAGTTATGGAACCACCACCAATAACACCAATCTTTATTGCTTCTATAATCTCGTCTATGGTTGCTTTAGCATTTAAAGAACCTTCTATATGATAACAAATACACTCATTACAACGGCTGACTACTGAAATGGCTAATCCCATAAGCTCTTTATGTTTTTTATCAATCGCACCATCAGAATATGTATTATCATCTAATGCTCCAAATTCCTTAAAGAAATCATCAGCCTCCGTAAGTTTCAAATTATACTTTTTTCGATACTCTCGCATTTCTTTAATGTTCATAGTTGTTCCTCTCGTTATATTATTAATATTTAAGGCGTCTAAATTTACTGTTGCTTATTGAATTACAATTTTTCATAACACTTAATATAGACGTCACATTTGGTATAATTATACCTCCTTAACACTATTCTATCTATATTAAATCTGTTTTTCTGTTATATATATTTGTAGCACCTATTTAAAACATAATCATACATAAAAACTATTGAATGTGGCTAAATAATTGAAATGATAAGGAATCAAGATTTATACATAAAAACTATTGAATATTGCAACATAAATGGATATGATAGATGATGAATTGTGAATATTAAAATGAATATGAATAAATAAAGGTTGCTTTAGCAAGCAATATGCTAAAGCATTAAAAGGGAAGTTGGGTGTAAATCCCACGCAGTCCCGCTACTGTATTTGAGGAGTGCTTTTTAATAAGCCACTGAGCTAACGCTTGGGAAGGAAAAAAGCATGATGAGACTTAAGCCAGGAGACCTGCCTTTATGGTTAGAATCAAAAACTCTGCGAGGACGGAATGAGGTGAACAAATACAGGTGTATTGCGCCCCTTTTTACTCTTTCTGAGGTAAAAAGGGGCTTTTTAGGCTCAAATTTAGAAAAGTAAGTACAAAAATAAGTAAGCATTGAAAGGAAGATAAAGTATATGACGAAGTGTAGAAGAAGTATATTATGTATATGGTTAAGTGTATGCATGATATTTAATATCTTAAGTCCTAGTATGATATTAGCAGGTAAAGTGGATACACCATGTGATTCTGTGATTGTGACAATTGAGAAATTTTGTTTGGGTCAAGGCTATATATTAGAACCGGTAGAAGTAACGTTTCATGAAGGGATGAATGCCAAAGAGGCTATACAAAGTGCCTTAACGACAACAGATGCAGCAATAACTGTTAAGGGATTGGAAAATGGACTTATTACTGGCGTGTCAGACGAAATGAAAAAAGTGACACTGCCAAACATCATGAATCAAGCCTTAGAAAGCTATGTAGAAGAGTGGGGTGATGAATTTGGCTTTGAAGATACTAGAGATGAGCCAAAAAATCTATTAAAAGAATACGATTATAATATGATGTCAGGCTGGATGTACACAGTGGATGGAGATATACCTAATGTTGGTGTAAGTGGTAAGACACTTGAAGCAGGCGAAGTAGTACGCCTTCGTTATACCATTAGCTGGGGAGCTGATCTTGGGAATAGTCAAAACACGATGATGCCAGTATTATATCAAGAAGCTGATAAGTTAGCGTTAATGACTTTAATGGCTAAGCTAAATAGTAATCAAACGCTAAAAGCTGAAAATGCAGCCTTATATGAAGAGGCTCTAGAAATTAGCAGCGATATGGAGTCTGAGCAAACAGAGGTCGATAGCATAGTAGCTAAGTTAAGTACAATTGTTCAGAATGCAGAAGGTGAACATAATAATAATCAAACGCCAAATCTAATAGAGGATACTGATTTAATACAAGCAAAAACGGCTGCGCTTAAGTACATAAAAGATAACGTAGATTATTCGGGAAGCTATGGGGATGGAAGTAGCTTGGATTGGAGCAGCTTTGCAATAGCTTTGGATAGTAAACTACCCGTTGCAGCCTATACCAAAATGTTACAAACTTTTATAAGCCAATATCAAACATCTGACGCATTAAGCCAGGCATTAAATAATAAGGCAACAGAGTTTGAAAGAATAGTTATCGGGTTAACAGCCAATGGCTATGATGTAAGTAATGTGGGTGGACACAATTTAGTCGAGATGATTTATAATCATACAAGTCTTGAAAAGCAAGGTATAAGTGCACTACTCTATGCCTTGTTAGCAGTAGATACGAAACCTTATGATATTCCTACTAATGCATTATATACGAGAGAAAGATTGATAGAGCTTATTACAAGTAAACAGTTAGAGAATGGAAGCTTTGCGTTTAGTGTAGCAATGGGAGCAGATGCTGACTTAACGGCTATTGCAGTTCAGGCATTGGCACCTTATTACAAGACCAATGAAAAAGTCAAGAGTGCAATCGACAAGGCATTAAACTGGTTGAGTAATGCCCAGACTGATAGCGGACATTACAATTCATGGGGTTCAAACTCAAGTGAAACTGTAGCACAGGTTATTTGCGCATTAATTAGTGTAGATAAGAACCCAGCTACAGAGCAAGCTTTTATTAAGAAAAATGGAAATTTATTCAGCGCGTTAATGGCCTTTTATGATAAAGAAAAAGGTGCATTTAAGCATACTGAAACTGGTAATATCAACTTAACAGCAACACAACAAGTAAGCTATAGCTTAATTGCCTATGACAGATATATCAATCAGCAAGATTTTATTTATAATATGAGTGCGCTTTTTGCAGATACTACTGTGCAAGATAAGGAAGTATATCTAGCGGCAAAAGATAAAGCGCTAGCTTATATTAAAGCAATAGATAGTTTCCATGGAACCTATACTAAAGGAAGTTCCATGGATTGGAATGCATTTATCCTTGCAAGAGGACAGGAAAAGGTGCCAACAGCTTATGCAGAAGCTATAGAAACCTTCCTTTCTAAGTATGAGGATTCAAATGGTTTACAAAATGCCCTTGTTAATGCAACAGAATTTGAAAGAATGACCATTGGATTAACATCAGTTGGGTATGAT
>JAEXBC010000102.1 GCA_023457875.1 Bacillota bacterium
ATAGTATTCTTAATATGATTCATTTGTAGGTTTCCTTTATGTGTGGTTGTGGTGATTACACTATATCAGAAATCTTCAGATGAATCTTTTCTTTTTTATTTAACTAATCGGTCATTTTATTATACAACTTTGCAATCAAAAAACTGCTGTACTCTCATTTTATCCTTTTCAATCTGTTCTTTTAATACATGAACACTTTCAAATTTTTGCTCTTTTCGAATAAACTTATAAAAATATATCTCCACAGCTTCTCCGTAAAGATTATCTTGATAATCAAAAATATGTGTTTCTATCATCTTTTGCTTGCCATCAACTGTAGGATTAAACCCTATATTAGTTATACCCAAATAGGAATTTTGGTATACCTTGACACAACTTGCATAGACGCCATTAGGTGGATAAACGCGATCGGGATCTGCGATTAAATTAATGGTTGGAAATCCAATAGTTCGCCCTAGTTGTTTTCCTTGAATCACATTACCCACTATCATATAGGGATGCCCCAGCATCTCATTCGCCTTTTCTATATCCCCTTCTAATATTAAACTCCTTATGGAAGAACTCGATATCATTTGACCTCCTACCGTCACTGCATCAACAATGCATACATCTATGTTATACTTTTCACCTAATTGTTTTAAATACATGGGATTACCTGATTTTTCTTTTCCAAAAAAATAATTACTTCCAACCACCAATACTTTTGCTTTTAATCGTTCGATTAAAATATCCACAAAAAATTTCTCTGGAGAAATATCAGCAAATGGCTTTGTAAAAGGATATTCAATAAGCTCATCAATTCCTAGACGTCCAATCATCTGTTGTTTATCTCTTCTAGACATGATGAGTGATTTTCGGTTATCTCCAATAACCCAAGTTGGATGAGGGGAAAAAGAAAATACCACTGTTTTTAGGTTTTTATTCTCAGCCTGCTTCTTGGCCACCTCAAATAAATGCTGATGCCCTCTATGTACGCCGTCAAAATTACCTAATACAACGACACAATCTTCTTGTCTCATAATATCAGCGGTTCCATAAATATACTGCATCCCTACACCTCACATTATAATTTGATTCCTTTCACTATAAACTATACCATGATTTTGACATATATCAAAGGGTTATCTAAAAGAACTCCTTAAACGCATACACGTTAAAGGAGTCCTCATGACGTCTTCTGGAACATCTTTTCCACTCTAAAATGTTCTTTACTAGCATCCCATTTATAAAGGGCAACAAATTCATTCTGCTCATTATACACGCGTACCAAATCTGTCTTCATCTGCCCTGTAATCAACTGAATGTCCTTTTCTTTAAGCGCATTTCCATTTTGAAGTAGCTTCTTTCCACTCCTATTGATCTGGGCCTTAGGATAAGATGAAAATAAAGTCTCTAGATTCTTTAAAAACAAAGCTACATCCTCTTTATTTTCCTCAAGCTGCTGTAAAGTAAGACTTTCTTTTAATGTATAGTCGCCCACCTTGGTTCGCAGTAAAGCCCCCATATGTGCGCCGCACGCAAGTTTTCTACCAATATCCGTGCATAATGTACGAATGTAAGTACCTTTAGAACAACTCACCTCAATTTTAAAGCGATTGTCATTTAACCACTCCATAATATGGCAGTCGTAAATCATCACTTCTCGACTTGGTCGTTCTATCTCCAAGCCCTTTCTGGCAAGCTCGTAGAGGCGTACCCCATTCACCTTAATCGCCGAATACATAGGAGGTGTTTGAGTATACGTACCTACAAAAGACTTTACCACCTGTTCAACTTCATCTCGACTCACTTTTACTTCTTCCCTTGTAAGGATTTCCCCTGTTGCATCCTCAGTGGTGGTGGTTACGCCTAAAATGACTTCTGCTTGATAACACTTATCGGCATCTGATAAATAAGGTACTGCTTTAGTAGCTGCTCCAATACATAGCGGAAGTACACCTTCTGCCTCAGGATCTAAAGTACCAGTATGCCCTATGCGTCGTTCTCTTAATATACCCCTCGCTTTAGCCACTACATCATGGGATGTAAAACCTTTTTCTTTATAAATATTAATAATTCCATTTAACATCTTCTATTACCCTTTACCTTACACCTATTTAACATATAAATGTATTGCCTCCTCAATTTGAGATTGAACATTTTCAAGGCTCCCATAGAGTGTGGCTCCAGCAGCACGCACATGCCCACCGCCATTAAACTTGGAGGCAAGCATGGCCACATCAATAGGTGGATTGCTTCTAAAACTAACTTTATATACATCAACACCAATAGGATAAATGAATACCGCTAACTCACAACCCTTTATGGCCTTAATCGCACTCACAATGCTGGATAGGTCCTCCTTCGTTGCTCCAAACCGATCCATTTCTTCCTGTGTCACATAGGTAATAACCATCTGTTCATACCTAGAAGCATTCAAGATTGCCACTGCTTCTATTTTTGCCTCTACTTCTGTTCTTTCGTATAAAAGGGAATAATACAAGGTGGAAAAATCATAGTCAAAGGCTAATAACTCAGAAGCAACCTGATGTGTATGTGGTGATGTACAGCTATGCATAAAACCACCTGTGTCAGTCACTATACCTGTATATAGACTCGTTGCTATAGATAATGTTAACGGACAGTTTGCGACTTTTATAAGGTCAAATACCACTTCGCAACTAGAGGAGGCCTCTGGGCAAATTTCGTTATAGGTAGCAAATCTACTATTTGTCACATGATGATCAATGTTGATGGTGGTCTTCGCTTCTTTAAAATAGATAGCGAACTTTCCTAGCCTTTCAATATCCCCGCAATCCAGACTAACAAAGGTATCGTATGGATATGAAATCTTATCACTTACGCAAACACCATCTAGTAGCTTTTGATATACTTTGGGAACACTGTCAAGCAATATGGTATAAGGAATACTTAGGAAGGCACATAGATGTCCCATCCCTACAAGTGCACCAATGGCATCCCCATCAGGGTTAACGTGGGCACCTAAGACAACTCCTTTTGAAAGCTTTAGAACCTCTACTATTTTTTCCTTCACTAGTTTTCACTATCCTTCATGACATCCGCAATGATTTTAGACATTTGTATGCCTCTTTCGATAGACTCATCTAATCTAAATAAAAGCTCTGGTGTGTTTCTTAAATTGATGCGTCTTGCAATTTCTTTTCTAATATAACCTTGTGCTTTCGTTAAGGCCTCTAAAGCCACTTGCTTCTTGCTTTCTTGAAGGACACTAATATACACCTTGGCTGTTTTTAAATCATTGGTTGTATCAACTGCTGTGACACTAATCATGGCGTCTTGCACACCTGGATCTTTAATCTCACCTCTAATAATCTCAGCAATTTCACGTCTCATCTCTTCATTAATTCTAGTTAATCTTTGACT
>JAEXBC010000103.1 GCA_023457875.1 Bacillota bacterium
ATATACTACTTCAAGTGGTTATGATGCTATCACTGTGACAAGAAAATCAAAGCAATATCAAAGTATTATAGAAGAGCATCTAAAACAAAAAGGTGTTATTAATGCTAGCGAGTATACAGCGCAAATCATTAATATGTTTAATGCTATTAATGGAGATTGGCTTTTAAGACTTGTATCAAGTAAGGCATACTTTGATAAAGAGAAAATAAGTATTCTATCTGCCATTAAACTATCTATGGCTTATTTTAACCACAAAGATATTATTTGGGTCCCGATTTCATTAGAAGAGATTTTACGTGTGTCTGGTGGAGCTGGATTAAAGAAAAGTGAAGGCATTTTCTCAGCTAAAAACCTAGGATTTGAAAATGGTGGAGCAACAAGTGATGATATTATGCTAATTGGTCTAGAAAATAGATCTGGAGAATTAATAGTTCATTATTATCCAATAGAAGTTAAGATCGGTATTAATTCATCCAACTATATTCAAAAAGCAATTGAACAAGTTAAGACAACCAAGTCCATCTTTATGACAACACTTGATAAAGAACCAGAAGAAATGGATCTTAAAACTAAAATCTATCGTAATTTTATGATGCAGTTAGTGGTTGTAAGTATAGAAAAACTTAAGCTTTATCAAATATGGGATGATCAGAATTGGGATGCAATTATTGATAGTGATCTCAGAAGAAAGCTACTCAATGAAGAATACAGTATCTCTACAGAACTAGAAGAACTAATTGGAAAAGGGGCTGTAGTGTCTTTTAAGAAAGGCCTTCAATTCAGAAATATTAAAAAGGAAGAAGATGTAACGATCCTTGAGTTTACAGAAGAAGATGGCATTAACTATATGACAAGAGGTATTAGTAGTATTATGGATCAACTGATGAATGCATCTAATGACATTAAAAAAGACCAGTTATTGGCTAATACCTATATACCAGGAGCAAATACACCTAAAGATGAAGAAGATAGCACAGAGAAGTATGGGAAAGGCATTGGAGAAAGTGAAGAGACAACCACTTATGGTGATGAAGAAAAAATAGAACCTGTGTCAGATTCAGAGGTAGTCCCTAATAGGCCAATGGAAGTATTATTTGGTACAAATCAAAGTAATAATCAACCTATTATGTGGTATCCAAATGATACAGATAAAGTTTTTCATACAAATACAGGAATTATAGGAACAATGGGAACAGGAAAAACCCAATTTACTAAATCACTGATTACGCAGTTGCATAGACAAAGTAAATATAATCTAGGGGGCAAAGATATTGGTATTTTAATCTTTGATTACAAAGGGGATTATAATAAAGAAAAAATAGACTTTATTGAAGCAACTAATGCAAAGGTATATGATTTATATCATTTACCTTACAATCCACTAGCGCTTGTAAAAACAGCTCATCCAAAGCCTATGTTACCTCTTCATACAGGCAATACTTTAAAAGAAACACTGACAAAGGGATTTGGATTAGGTGTTGTTCAATCAAACTTATTAAAAGACCTGATCATGGATGCCTACGAAGGAAAAGGAATTGCTAAGAATGACTCATCTACATGGGATAAAACACCTCCAACACTTCAGGATGTTTATAACAGATATATTGATCGTGAAGATGTCAAGCAAGATAGCTTATATGCAGCATTTAGCAATTTAATAGACTTCGAGATTTTTGAACCAGATGCTACAAAGACCTATCCATTATTTGATTTGTTAGATGGTGTGACAGTTATTAACCTAGCCGGTTATGACGAGAGTGTTCAAAACCTAGTTGTAGCTATTACATTAGATTTATTCTACTCTCAAATGCAAGCACTAGGACATAGCAAGATTGATAAGAACATTAGACAGTTGAATAAACTTATTTTAGTAGATGAAGCAGATAATTTCTTAAGCAAGGACTTTAATGCGCTTAAGAAAATTTTAAAAGAAGGTAGAGAGTTTGGTGTTGGAACCATTCTTTCAACCCAATTATTAAGTCATTTCTCTACGGCAGATAATGATTATGCAAATTATATCCTAACGTGGGTAGTGCATAATGTAGCTGATTTAAATACTAAAGATGTTAAATACATCTTTAATACCCATACCAAGCAACAAGAAGATGAGTTATATAATAAGATTAAGAGTTTAGAGAAGCACTATAGCTTAGTAAAGATGGGTGATAGTGACAGGGCACTCCATGTAAGAGATAAGGCGTTTTGGGAGTTGGATAAATAGGCTTTTTTAATAAATAAAATTGAGCATAATAATGAATTTAAGATAGGATAGTATAGGGTGTTAAGGAATTAATACTATCCTATCTTAAGGTTTGTAAAGATATATTGCTAAAGGGAATGCATTAGAACTATAAGATTAGGATAAAAGAATGATATAGAATATTAGATAGTAAAAGATAAGGGGAGATATAAATGGATAATAGTAAGTTTTATGATGCTATAGATAAAGAAATAGTGGAAATACTTGAGAAGTATAAGGAAGATGAGTATATAAGCAAACAAGCAGAAAACAATAAAAAGGCATATGCTTTTTTATTATGGTTTCTAGATAATAATTTGCCAAAAGGTTATAAAAGCATTGATGAGTATAAGGAATATATTGTAGATGGAAATGATGATAATTCCTGTGACATAATATTTGACAATGAACATAACGGTGAAAAAATTTTTTATGTAGTACAAGTTAAGTGGTTTAGTAAAAGTAATATTAATAAGAGCAATGATATTAGTAAGGAATTTAAAGCTTGTATTACGGATTTTCAATTAATTCTTTCAGGTGAGAAAAGTGAATCTGAGGTAAATGAGAAATTCAATCAGAAGTATAAAGAATTACTTGAGCATAAAAGCGGTAATAATAAGATACGCTTTATATTTGTTGCATTATGTAAGTCCCCAGATGAAAAACGTTTACAGGAGATTCAGGATATAAATTCACATGAATTAGTACAATATTATCTATGTGATATAGGGATGTTAAAAAGACGATACATAGATATGAAATATAAGGGGTTATTAACATTAAATCCTTTAGAAGAGCCATTTGAGGTAAATAATAGAATTTCATTAAATATTGATAAAGGAAACTTTATTAAGATACCGGCAGGAAAAAGAGAAGAATCATATATATTTATAGTAAATGCTAAAACAGTATATGAATTATATAATAGATATAGGAATAGTATTTTTATAAAGAATATAAGAAATCCTAATAAGTTTGAGAATAATACTATAATATCTAAAACTGCAAAGAATAATAGTGATGAATTTTGGTATTATAATAATGGAATAACAGCTATTACAAATAAGATATATCCATTTTACCATGATAACGATATAGTAGATATAGAAGGAATTCAAATTATAAATGGTGCCCAAACGCTATATAGTGTTTATGAAGCCTATAAAAGTGCAACATCCATGGAACAAGAAAATATGGAAAAGAACTTAAAATTAACAATACGTATTTTAGGAAGTAGTAAGATAGAAGGATCAGATTTATCAGTTACAAGATATACAAACTCACAGAGTATAATTATACCCAGAGATTTTTATTGTAATGATATTATTCAAGAAAATTTATATAAAGACTTTTTAAACAATACAGATATTATTTATGAAAGAAGACGAGGAGAGTTTAAGGACTGTAAAGAATTAAAAGTAGTATCAAATGAAATACTTGGACGATTATATTTGGCATATTACTTACAACAACCATTATTAACGAAATCAGATAAAAAATGTATTTTTAGATTACGAGATGATAATAATGGAAAGTATGAAGATATATTTAATCAAAATACCTCATATAAAGATATGCTGATAGCATATTATTTACATAATTTTATAGATAAAAAAGAAAAAAGTTTACAAAGAGAAATAAAGATACTATCTAAAAAGAAGAAGACTCTTACAAATGATGAAAAGATACAACTTGAAAATAGAGAAAAAATATATAGTATAATTAAATGCACATCCTTTGAAATATTAGCTTTATACAAGGTAATATTAGAAAATATAGATGAACCACAAAAAACTTATGGAGAAGTATTAGGAGAATTAAAGAAAATAGAAGTTGATGAACAGTATGAATCAGAAAGATTAAACGAGTATTATGAAAAGATTATAGGGGCGTTATTAGAAGCTCCTATAGAAGGAACTGCATATTCATATTTTAAAACAGTTTCCGCGTATGATAGTGTGAAAAAAATATTACTGAAGACATTAACAACTCAGGATAATATATGAAAGAAATATATACTATAAACGTGCAAAAACAGTTCCAGTAAATTTACAGTATTAAATTACCAGTATTATTTTTAGCAAAACAAAAAACATTTATGTTATCCCTTGGTATAATTAAGTCGACAAAAACAATA
>JAEXBC010000104.1 GCA_023457875.1 Bacillota bacterium
ATAATAAGTCCACATATAGAATGGTAAAATGAGGAAGGGAGTGGGGAAAATGGTGGACTTTGCAAGCTATAGCAGTCAAAGTACAAGTTCTGGATTGGAAGGATATGGTCTAAATCTTATATAAGAAGGGGGAAATGATGCAAGCATTTCATTCAACTTGGACAAAGCCCTTTTTTAAATCCCATGAGGGTGATTTTTATGTAGAAGATTTCGAATTACTTACAACGATTTTGTCGGCACTTAAATGGCGAGAGTTTAATGGCAGTATTAAAATGATTACTGACAAAGCGGGAGCTATTTATTATCGTAAGTGGGGCTTAGAAGATTTATGGGACCTAGGAATAGATGATACTTTAGAAGAAGAAATGGATAGCTCGATTGATGAGAGTGTTTTTTGGGCAGCAGGAAAGCTATATGCTCTTGAAAAACAGGATACTCCCTGTGTGATGATGGATACTGATTTTATCGTTTGGGAGAATATAAAGGCACATTTGATGAAAGATGGCGTTACCCTTATCCATAGAGAGAAGATACAGGACAATGTTTATCCAGAACAGAGTGCTTTTTTGATGAAGGATGGATATCGTTTTTCTCCTCATTGGAATTGGGAGATTGAACCTTGTAATACGGCATTTTTGTGTATGCGCGATGAATCTTTTAAGCGTTATTACATTCAAGAGGCTAAGGCCTTTATGAAGGGAGCACTAGGTAGGGACCCACTTATTTATATGGTTTTTGCAGAGCAAAGGCTACTTGCGATGTGTGCCGAAGAAAAAAAGATAGATCTTTATGCGTTATCTAGCCTCGAGGAGCTCTTTCATCACACACAAAAGCGTTTTACCCATATCTGGGGGCACAAAAGGCTATTAAGAAATAGCGAAAAAGAAAGAGAAAAGTTTTGTAAACGATGTATAGAAAGGATAGAAAGGGATTATCCTGATTTTTATCCTAAGCTTAAGGAGATTGAAAGTTTACAAAAGTATATGAGGGATTAGCTTTAATGAATGTCATCATGATTGGAGGATAAAAGAATGTCAACACCACATAATGCAGCAAAACCAGGAGATATCGCCCAAACAGTCCTATTACCAGGAGATCCTTTAAGGGCAAAGTATATTGCGGAGCATTTCCTTGAGAATGCTACTGAGTATAACACTGTAAGAAATATGTTTGGCTACACAGGAACCTATAAAGGGGAAAAAATCTCTGTGCAGGGAACAGGTATGGGAATGCCTTCTATTGGTATTTATGCCCATGAACTAATCCATGTTTATGGTTGCAAGAATCTTATTAGAATTGGTTCAGCTGGAAGTATGAGAGGGGATTTGCCGCTTAGACATATTGTTTTTGCTTTAGGTGCATGTACCAACTCAAATTATGCCGTTCAATATAACTTGCCAGGTACTTTTGCACCAACAGCAAGCTATGAGTTACTTGAAAAGGCAGTAGAAAAAGCAAAACAAAACAATGTGCCCTACCATGTGGGGAATGTTCTTTCATCAGATATTTTCTATAATGCAGATGAGACGACGACTCAAAGATGGAGTAAAATGGGGGTATTGGCAGTGGAAATGGAAGCTGCAGCCCTTTATATGGAGGCTGCAGCTGCAGGAGTAAATGCCTTGGCAATGGTAACGATTTCAGATAACCTTATTACGGGAGAAGAAACAACGTCCCAGGAGAGACAGAATACCTTTACTCAAATGATGGAGATTGCATTAGAACTCGCATAATTGATAGAAAAAGAATCCTAGGGAGCTCCCTAGGATTCTTTTAGTCGTTAATAACCACTTTATTTTTACCTGTACGTTTACAAATATATAAGTTGTCGTCAGCGCGTTTAATGACCTCATCCAGTGAAAGCGTTTCATTTGTTTTCACATATACACCAAAGCTGGCGGTAACAGAGGATTCAATACCATCACCCTTAATAATGGTATGCTCAATTTCTTGGCGCATTTGTTCAACGCGTTTGGCAACTAACTTTTTATCTACAAAATTATTAAAGAAGATAATGATTTCCTCTCCACCATAGCGTGCCACAATGTCATTTGGCCTCGTGTTATTTTTGATGATCGAGCTAACTTCTTTTAGGACAATATCTCCATAAGGATGGCCATAGGTATCATTGACTTTCTTGAAATTATCAATATCAATCATAACAAGCGTATATTGAGAGTCATTTAATTGTGGAAGGGCAGTAAGTGTATCGAAGAAATACTTTTTATTAAAGATATTGGTTAGTCCATCTTTAGATGCACTTTCTTTGATACGATTGTAAAGTAGATTATTTTCAATAGCAACACCTACATGGTTCGCAAGTGAAGATAAAAAGGTAGCATGTTCCTTTGAAAAATAATTCTTCTCTTGATGTTGAATAAGAATAAAACCAAGTGTGCCACTCTCTAATTTTATAGGTACACCTAAACAAGAGTAAATCGCTTCCTCAGGGTTAGTAGTAGGATAAATAGGTGTATCACTATTAATAATGAATTCCTCTTGATGATGATTAAAAATCAGTTGCTTTTCCATGTCGATAGAATCATAAGAAAAATTCTTAGGTGTTACTTGTAAATAATCCTCTTCTGATTTAATATATATCGTTGAGTATTTCGCACCAAAGACACCTATCAGCATATCATTTATCAAAGGAAAGAGATCTTGGTTTTTAATATATTGATTAATATAATTGCTTATCTCAAGTAAATTGGTAAACACATTTAATTTTTGTTCAAGAACAGTGATTTCATTTGACAAGTTAAAAATAGTTTGTTCGGTGAAGCGCTGATATTTTTCGAAATCTTCTTTTGTGATATTATCTAGATCCATATAGACGCCTGTGTTTTTACTATTCATATAGATATGCCCCTTTGTTTTATTAATATATTTTATTCAAGTAATAGCAAGTATACATTAATATCTTTGTTTAAGCTGTTTTTTGACTTTCTTCAAATAACGATTAGAGAGCATTTTTTTGTGTGCTTTAAGATATGTGTGAGATAGGTTAAAGCAATTTTGTATATCGTTTGGATGATATTTTGCCACTGTTTGGTAAGTTGCAAGAGCTTGTGGGTAGTTCTTAGTGTGTAAATAACATTCACCAATGTAGGATAAATACTCTTTGTTAGTAGGCTCCATATAGGATGCCTTTTGAAAGTGCTCAAGAGCTTCTGAATATTTTCGTAGCTCCATGTACGCACTGGCAAGCTCAACATAGACATTTGGTTCCATTGGGCTAAGTTTGATATACTCCTTATAAAAGCTAATGGCTGTTTCTAGCTCATTTAGCATATGGTAAGCATGAGCTTTCATATAAAGAATTTTCTTGTTGAGGGGATGTGTCTTTAAATATAAATCACAATAGCAGATGCATAGACGATAGTGATCTTGCACCATTGCCTTTTTGGCCCTTTTAAGATAGGGACGTTCTCTGGTTGTTAATATCTCTGTATAGATATTGGCCATACAATAAGGTATCTTTGATTGCTTTAGAACTTCTATAAGTTGCCATGTAGTAAGCTGATTAATTTTTTGATAATAATCGATTGAACGAGATACAATATATAGTGAACCATGTTTATATAGGTATTCGAGTTGCGAGAAAATAAATTGACTACAACTTGTATGTGCCCCTAGTTTAAACAGAAATTTTATTTTTTGATAAATATAAAAAGGAGAATTGTTGCTAAATACTATGGCAGCATCTATAGCTTGTAAAGCATCTTGTAATTGCTCATTGCCTAATAGGTGAATAGCATTTTTTAAATAATTTTGTGGGGAAAGGTGTAAGCATTGCTCTGCTCCATGAGCTTCCATAGAAAACCTCCTTGTAGAATATTCTTAATATATATATTGTAATGCAAAAGACAAATATATACAATATCACGAAATTATTTTTAAAGATAAAATTGACTGAACAGAGCATAAAAGATAAACTAATATGTCAGAGGAGTGAAAGAATGGGAATGAATATGAGTATAGGTTGTAATGTAAAAGCTTGTGAGCATCATCATGAGCAAGAAAAGTATTGCTGTTTAGAGCAGGTTGTAATTGATAAAAATAATATCTCAGATGGAAAACAGTCCACAGACTGTATAAGCTTTAAAAAGAAATAATAGGGATAAACTTGTCCCCTCTATCATATAAATGATATATCACATAAATGATATAGAGAAAAATAGGGGGGAATAAGATGCAAAAGAACAAGGTTAAAAATGTAATCATGACGGGTATACTCGTTATCAGTTTAGCTCTATTAGTTGGGAAAATTGGGCAATGTTTATTTGCTTACTATACAGGACCTATGTACGTTATTGATCAATATATAGATGCATTGAATCAAGGGCATTATCATAAAATTTATCACCTATTAAGCAAAGAATCTCTTATGGATGTGGGTGGAGAGCGTGAAGTTGAAAAATATTTTAATAAGTATTATAGAGAAGATTATAAACTGATCAAGGTGATGAAAATAGGCTGGCTTAAGGAGCAATATATGGTCCACTGTCAATTTCAAGATAGTGATAAAAAACAAGCTTTGCAAATGACAAGAGAAAAAGGGGGAAACTGGCGTATCAAATTTCCCTTTGAGCTTAATGAAGTGAGTATTATTGCACCAAATGGTTCTAAAGTGTATTTTGGTAATGAAGCATTAACCTATAGGATAAAAGAGGGCTATAAGAAGGATAAGGTTTTACCAGGTCTATATATGGTGAAGGTAGAATTACCTGATGCGAGTGATCGGCCTTATTATAAAATGATCAGTGTTCCAGAACATAAAAAGTTGGTTTTACCCTATGAATTAGGTCACTTAAAGGTTGAATGCGCGCCTGGGCTAATGGTCAAGCTTAATCCCTTAGAGGAAATGAGCACAGAAGAAGGTGTCCAGTGGTATGATGTTATGGTAGGTCAATATACCCTTACAATCAACCATCCTTATGACTACCTTGAACCGATTGAAAAGGAGATTGAACTCTTTCAAGGAGACAACAATGTGGCGGTAGAAACATTTAAGCTTTCCTCAGTAGGAGAAAAAAAGCTTGAAACCTTTTTGGAAGCGTTTTATGCTTGCTATGAGCAAGGTATTAAGCAGCACAGTTCAAGTATCTTAGCGAACTATTTTGAAGAGGCCAATAGACAAAGTCAGCTAGAACTGTTTAATGAATGGTATATTAAGCAAAAAAATATTATTAAGGCAGATATAGAGAGGTCTTGTGGAGATGTATCTATAGATGAAAAAGGCAATTTACATAGTATGATTGTAGAAAAGGTACTACTTGTTAATAGAGAGTATAGTAAGCTTGAAGAAAAAGAGGTTGAAAAGCAGTACAAGGTGATTCTTTATTGGGATACGACCATAGACATTAAGCAAAAAGAGTGGCAGATTGTTGATCGGCAAATTGCTCAAAGTATGATTGCATTTAAAGATTTAGAGGGAAAATGGGTTCAATATTAACGAATTGCATTGTAATTTTTATAATATTTGGTAATATAGTCATATATAGTTTATCAAATAATAGGAGGCATAGAGTGATATTTGAGGAGGATACAACCGATAAAGCATCGTTACGGGAAAAAGTCTTTAGAACGATTAGGGAGTCCATATTGGATGGAAAATATAAGCAAGGTGATGTTTTAAGGGAAACCAATATTGCAAATGAGATGCATGTAAGCCGTACACCTGTTAGAGAAGCCATTAGACAACTAGAACTAGAGGGTTTGGTACATTCTATTCCAAACAAAGAGACGGTAGTGATAGGTGTATCCCAAGAGGACGTGCAGGACATTTTTATGATAAGAGGAAGACTTGAAGGCATGGCAGCTAAGCTGGCTGCAGAACGTATTACAGAGGAAGAACTTGCAGAGCTAAAGGAAGTACTAGAACTTACTGAGTTTTATGTGAATAAAAAGGATCTTATGCATATAGGAGAACTGGACCATCGTTTTCATGATTTAATTTACAAGGCAACAAAGAGCAAGATTCTTAAGCAAATGTTATCTGATTTTCACACCTATATTCAAAAAACTCGGATGGAGTCCTTAGCTATACCTGGACGTGTCCAAGGACTGTTAGCTGAACACACTGCCATATTTGAGGCAATCCAAAAGAGGGACAGCGTAAATGCTGAAAAGCTTATTAACAAGCACATTGATAAGGTGAGTAAAAATATGCATCTGGACGATTTTAACAGATAATCCTAAGCTTTGAGCGTAAAAATAAAGAGAATGCATAAACTTTTTTTCTGTTAGCAAAAATATGGAAGAGGATTCGACAATATTTACAATTTCTAACCCCATGGAAAAGTGATTCGATAAAAAAATAACAATAAATCAGGGTTATATTAAAAAGTGTATAAAATATTTCCTTATTTTATAAAAAGTTAGGGCAACCTTACAAGCATACTGTTGGTATAATTTACTTGTAACTTCCCCCAGATGTTACAGCAAATATTGAGTTATTTGCTACCCCTAGAATAAAATACCTTCTCTCAAGGAGAAAGACCCGTCGTCTTTCTCTTCTTTTTTTGTCATTTTTCCAATTAGTCACTAATGAAATATAGCATTCACATAGGCTATAATACTTAGTGAACATATCGTTTATGCATCAAGGGGATAGGGCTAAAGGGGGATTATATGACAAAAAAGAAAAAGCTGATGATGGGTATCCTGTTTGTGATACTGGCAGTGGGCATTTTGCAGGCCATGACCGTCTATAAACAGCAAAGACTAAATGAAGTGAGCTATAATCAATTTGTACAAAAGTTAGAGGCGTATCAAGTTGAAGAGGCTACAGTAAGTAATCAGGCTAAAATGACCTTTAAGCTAAAGGGTGATGATAGAACCTATACAACGGATAATCCAAGAAAAGAGAACTTTAAAGAAGAATTGTTACTTCATCAAGTGGAGGTAAAAGAAGGCAGTCAAACTGCGGCAAATGGTATGCAGCAGCTTTTTAGTACTTTAGTAATAGGTGCTATGTTTTATATTGTTTTTCGTGGTGTTAAAAAAACAGGTGGTATTACTAGTGGTATGAAGCTAAATACGCAAGTGGTTGAAGCAAGTGAGCTGAAGATGGATTTTAGCCATATTGCCGGTAATGTTGAAGCAAAGGAACAGGTTCAGGACGTTATTGACTTTATTAAGAATCCACAGCGTTATACAAAGCTTGGAGCTAGAATGCCTAAGGGGCTTATTTTTTATGGACCACCAGGTACAGGAAAGACTCTGATGGCAAAAGCCATTGCTAAAGAAGCAGGAGTGGCTTTCTTCTCGGTAAGTGGCTCTGATTTTGTGCAAATGTACGTAGGTGTAGGAGCCAGCAGGGTACGTGAAATTTTCAAAGAAGCAAGAAAGCATCAGAAGGCCGTTATTTTTATCGATGAGATTGATGCGCTTGGTAAAAAGAGAAGTCAGAACGCTGGCGAGAGCAATGATGAGAAGGATCAAACCCTCAATGCACTGCTTACAGAAATGTCTGGCTTTAAGGAAGATGAAGGGATTATCGTAGTCGCAGCCACAAATCGATTAGATATGTTGGATGAAGCCTTGTTAAGACCAGGTCGTTTTGATAGACATATTGAAATCGGTTATCCAGATTTAAAGGCAAGAGAAGCAATTATCAGATTGCATCTTAAGAATAAGCCTATATCAGAAGAGGTATCCGTATCCGATTTGGCAAAGCAAACCGTGCTATTTACTGGCGCCATGCTTGAAAATCTATTGAATGAAGCAGCTATAATGGCGGCTAATGAGAAAAGTGAATATATCTCTAATGCCCATATTGAAACAGCTTTTTATACAGTGATTGCAGGAAAAGAAAAGAAGGATCGTAGTCAAATTAGTGAGGTGGATAGGCAAATAACAGCCTACCATGAAGCAGGTCATGCACTAGTCACCAAAATAGTTGCTCCTGAAAATAGTGTTACCAAAGTTACGATTATTCCTAGTACCAAAGGTGCTGGCGGATTTAGCATGAATGTGCCAAAGGATAGGATGTATTTAACTAAAAAAGATCTTATTGCACGTATTCAAATTAGCCTAGCAGGGCGAGCAGCTGAAGAACTTATTTTTGGCAAAGAGTATATTACAACAGGTGCAAGCAATGATATTGAAAAAGCAAGTATGGATATGAAAAATTATCTTATTAAGTATGGTATGGATGAGGAGTTTGGTCTTGTTAACTTGGAGACGATTATGGGGAATGCAACCATGGAGTATGAGGGACTGATTGAAAAATGCCGTAAAGAAATCAAAAAGCTTTATGAAGAGACCATCAACCTTATTAGTAAAAATGAAGAGCGATTAAGAGAGATTGCGAATCAATTATTAGAAAAAGAAACCCTGAATGAAAAAGAAATAGCTAGCTTCTTTCAATAAGAAGCTAGCTATTTTAACTATTGTGCTTTTTTTGTAGTAATTCAAGAATGTCATTTTTCCAATAGAGTCGTACCCTGTTGATTGTCTTTATGGGGGTGATTTTACCTTTACTAACTAGTTCATCTAAATATTGTCTGGAACAACTGAGCATATTGGTTGCTTCTGCAGTGGTAATAATCTCATTACATATAAAGTCGATTAAATGGTCTTTATCGTTAAATGTATATTTCATTTTAGGCCCCCTCTGCCAATATATACTTACTATTGTAAAGTAAAAACTGTAAATTATCAACAATTATTAGCATACTATACTTGAGTTGATGATAATTTTGTCAACTTTTCACTTTCTTCACATACTTGTATTATAATAGTCCTAAAGAGTGTACATTAATGTCATGCAAAGGATTTATCGTATATAAGATTGTAGGAAAGGAAGAACCATATGAACGTATTGGTAATAGAAGATGAGGCACGTGTAGCAGATATTATGACGAAGTATTTAGAAAAAGAAGGGTATAAGGTATTTACCTGTTATACAGGACAAGATGGGCTAGATACATTCTTTAAGAACAAAATAGAGGTGGTATTACTTGATTTGATGCTACCAGATATACAAGGAGAAGAAATTTGTGCAAAGATGAGGGAAGTATCGAATGTCCACATCTTTATGATTACGGCAAAAAGTACCTTGGATAGTAAGATTGATGGTTTTAATATGGGAGCAGATGAGTATCTCGTGAAACCAATTAGCCCAAGAGAAGTGGTTGCTAGAGTGAAGGCCCTAGAAAATAGAATACAGCGTGAAGAAAATAAAGAGGTACTTATCTTTGATAAAGGCCAATTTAAGATTTTCATTCAAGAAAGAATGCTACACATCAACAATCAAGAGATTACCTTGACACCTAATGAGTTTGATTTGCTTTATGAACTAGCGTCTGCTCCTGGCAGAGTATTTACCCGAGATCAGCTGATTGAAGCAGTTATGGGTATTGATTTTGATGGTTTTGACCGCACCATTGATGTGCATATTAAGAATCTAAGAAAAAAGATAGAATCAGATACAAAGAATCCCCGTTACATCAAGACAGTAACAGGTGTGGGTTATAAGTTTGAAGGGGACCGCACATGATTTCTATTCGCAAACAATTATTTACGATATTTTTAAGTATTGGTCTCATTATGGTATTAACCACCTCCCTTGTAGTCAACATGAGTATCAAAAGAAATTTTGAACAATATATTGATAATAACATTAAGGAAGCAGGCAATAGCATTGTTGCCATAGTTGAGAGACTCTATGAAGAGGGTTCACTTAACAATAAAA
>JAEXBC010000105.1 GCA_023457875.1 Bacillota bacterium
GCCTATGGAGGTGTTGGATTTGGCTATTTGTTGGGCTTTGAGCCTATTATAGGGGCATTTTTGTTTGCAATTAGTGCAGCATTTGGCATTGGTGCCATTAAAAGAAAGGGCGGGGTACAATCGGACATCATTATTGGACTTTTTTGGTCCCTTGGAATGGCACTTGGCATTGTCTTTATTGCAATGATGCCAGGATATCCGCCTGATTTAAATTCCTATCTTTTTGGTAACATACTGTCTGTTACAAAAGCGGATCTATATTTAATGATTACATTGACTTTTTTAGTGGTTTTAGCAGTCATCGCATTATTTAATGCTTGGAAAGCCTATCTATTTGACGAAGAATTTGCTTCTATTATTGGTATCAAGACCGCTTTTTTGGAATATTTACTGCTCGTTTTGGTAGCCATGACAGTAGTGGTTCTCATTAGGGTAGCAGGTATTATTTTGGTGATTGCCCTATTAACTGCACCAGCAGCAATGGCAGCTATCTTTTCAAAAAAACTTAAGCGTCGTATGACCTGTGCAATCATCTTCGGTGCACTTTTTTGTATACTTGGCTTATGGATTTCGTACAACTTAAATATTGCATCTGGAGCGTGTATTGTTATTTTATCAGTTGGTAGTTATTTCTTGGCGTATATTATTGCGTATATCATAAAGAAACTTCCAAAACGACGTTTTATCAAGCAATGAGAAGACAAAGAAAATAAAGAGTTAGGGGTGATGATATGCAAACAATAGAGACCATTAAAAGTAGAAGAAGTATAAGAAAATTTAAAGAGGATCAAATACCTCATCAGGTATTAGAACAAGTCATACAGGCAGCAGTTTATGCGCCATCATGGAAAAACACCCAAATCACACGCTATATTGCCATTGAAAGTGGAGCGATAAAAGAAAAAATAGTAGAAAGTGATTTACCAGAGTTTAACAAAAAAATAATACAAAACGCCCCTTTGCTTATGGCATTGGCTGTGGTGAAAAATCGCTCAGGCTATGAGAGAGACGGCTCGTTTTCAACATCGAAGGGCAGTGGTTGGGAAATGTTTGATTGTGGGATTGCTGCCCAGACCTTGTGTTTAGCTGCCCATGAATGCGGATTAGGGACAGTAATATTGGGCGTATTCAACCACGAAAAGATTGCTCATATCTTAAATCTTTCTAATGATCAAGATTTAGTGGCACTGATTGCTATGGGATACCCAGACGAAGCACCAGTTATGCCAAGAAGAAAAGAAGTCCAAGATATTTTAAAATATGTTTGAGTTAATAAAAAACCTTCCTATTGTCACTAAGATGGCAAGAGGAAGGTTTTTATAATGTACACTATAAGTTAGTGATACTGTTTTCATAAATTGCTTCAATTTCTTTTTTTGATACGATTTTCGACAAAATAAATGCGATGATGATAATACCAGGTAGGTCTATAAGGAGTCTAGCTATGGCAAATTTAGTCCCAAGGGCTGTCATTTCGAAAAGCAACATTGGAATCTTTGTAGTAGACCATGCACCTATAAAAATAAGGATATTCATAAATTTTACGCCTTTTTTCATAAAGACAGCAGCAACAGGAAAAGCACCATATAATGGACCTGCAGCAGCAGAACCAATAAAGACAGCAAGTAATACACCCATTAACCCTGAACTTTCTCCCATGAATTTTACCATAGTCTCTTTAGGAACCCAGGTATCCAGTAAACCAAGAAGAATAAAAATGGGGGGAAGGACCAATAACATTTCCTTTATGGAATCACCTGTAATACCAAGTGCTTTTAATCCTAACTCTTGATTAGACACTGTTAATAATAGCATGGCAACAAGCACAATGAGAAATCCACGATATCTTTTGATTATTTTTTTCATCTACATCACCACCATTCCGATTATAAAAGCAACAAGAAAGGAAAAGAAAAACGCTAGTAAATTTCTTAGTATAGAAATCTTTTTACCAAAATACTTGATTTCAACAGGTAAGGTGACGATACCAACCATCATAAGGGTTGATACAAAAGCTGCAATTTGCATATAGCCTGCACCGTTTTCTAATAGAATGGCAGCAGTTGGAAAAGCTACAAACCCAGGAATCAGCGTAATAGAGCCAATCGCACCTGCCAAAATAACGCCAAACCAGCCAGACTCAACGCCAATGATTTTTGAAATGGTTTGAGGATTTGCAATAGCAAGTAAAAAACCCACCAGTATAATAACCACAAGAAATTCTGGAAGGATATTTTCAAAAGCTTTCCAAGCTTTTTTTAACGCTATTTTTGTTTTTTCCTTGTCTTTTATAAAGGAAGCAAACAACAATACAATGGCAAGACTATAGAATATGTAGGAATTCATGAGATTACCTCCTTCATTTTTGTTAAAGTCATTATAAATCCAAAGTTGTATACTATCAATTTGGTTGTATGCTCTTGCTTGATAATGAGAGGACTATCTTACTAAGGAATTGAACTACAAGATTGTGCCCTCTCATTTAAATTATATCAGAGAGTGTTTATCCAGGTAAATAGATTGAATTTGATTGAAAATGATGGGGCTGTAGTATAAAATGAAATCAGATGAGAAGTGCTTTTAAAGAGAGGAGATTTTTTCTTTGGAGAAAAAATTAGTAGCTTTACTCTTTAGTATCTATTTAGTAGCTTATCTTGTAGGATGTGCTAGAACAGTAAGTACAAAACAGATGACTATCAAGGCATCAGCCCAAACACAGTGTATCGAAGAGGATGGAGAGGGCTATGTCTACTATGTTAATGAGGATGGTAGTTACATAACTGATGAGTATGCCTATTATGGTGAAACATTGTACTATTTTTGTGCTAACGGACGTGGACTTGCAATGGATGTTGGCAAAGTAACAGATCATATCATTGCCATTCAGTAAACTGATATAATAAAGTTGTAACACCATAGTAGAAATAGATTGTATAATTATTTCAAAGACTAAGGAGTTAAAACACATGCAAAAGAAAACTTATGAAAAAACTTTAAAGGACAAGATAATACG
>JAEXBC010000106.1 GCA_023457875.1 Bacillota bacterium
AACCCTCTTAGCATTTTAGCTTAATCAGAGATATCGTAATTAATCTCATGGAATCTTTGCAAAATAGATTTGAACGCTGTAATTGTCGTTTGATTGTCATCGACATCGTACTCTCTCACATATTTAGCATCTTTAATTGTTTCTTGTGTGTAGGGTAAATCATTATCATCGTAAAATAACTGCGCATTTTCAAGTAAATAGCTTTCATCATAGTTACCTGTAATTTGGGAAACTTGAAGGTAAGAGGTGATTTTTTGGGCCTTACCATTAACTATATCGTAAAATTCTCTTCCGTAAGCATTCCCTCCAAAGCCTCCTGCGTGACTATTTCTTGCTATGATAATCTTTGAAGTCATGTTATCCTTGTATAGGCAAACATAGTCCCCGCCCATAGAGCCACCAGATTCCGAGCCAGATATTAAAGTATTTACTTTGTCATTGTCTATTGAAAAGAATCCGCTATAAGACGCTGGAAAGCCCTGAGGAAAAATGGGTCTCACATAAATATATAAGATAGGATGATTACTTCCTTCTATTTGATACAACCTGTAAGTTTTTATGACATTATCCAGTTGATTTAACTTGGTTACAGGGTCGTATATGAAAGCAAAATCCTCGATTGGGCAATTTTGAATATACTCATGAAACAACTTTATTTTTGGAGTAATGTGGTTTTCCATTATTAAATCCGATAAATCGTCTTTACTACCTAGCTTTGTAACAATAATACTATCTCTTGTTACATCGCCGTAATTGGAAGCAACAAAGCATGTATCTGAATTAAAAACATCATTATAGTATAAAGTAATATAATCGTACATTGTTGGAACTACTTCTTCACCTTTTTCATTTAGAAAGCCATGCATGCCATTTATTTCACATAAGAAGAAGTCACCCACTTGAGTAATATGATCATATTTCTTTTTTGATACAATCCTACCCTCCTTGTCAGCCAGACTACATTCATAGTCTTCTTGCAACATCATCATACCATTACTAAAGATTTGAGTACTATCATATATACAAGGTACAATGCTATTTCCACTTTCATCAATGACGCCATACTTTTCACCTATACTAACAGAGAAGCGTAGAATGGCTTCGTATGCAGGATTATAATTAGCAAAAAACTTAGTTTGAAAATCAAAATAGCCAATATCATCGTATTGGAAAGGAACAATAATTTCTCCCCTACTATTAACAATACCATATTGATCATTACGCCTTGCAATACTTAAATCACTATTGGGTACTTTGTTGCTATCTTCATGCTCCATTTCAATGGCATGACCCTTCTCATCCATAACATACCATGTATCATTATTAAAAAACTTAACAACCCCATCATGCACATACACCCCTGGATACTTTTCTGGTAAAATAGTCTTTCCTTTTCCATTTATGCAACCATATTCATAATCTAACTGCGTTATAAAAAATCCATCCACCGCCTCTACATCATCATAACTTATTGGCACTATTTCTTGTCCCATTCTATTTATAATGCCCACCTTATCATTTACGCGTACCTTGGCAAGACCATTTTCAAAATAGTCCACATCATCATATATAGGCTCGATTACAACTTTTCCTGTTTTATCAATATAACCATATTTTCCGTTATCCGAGAAATAAGCAAGCCCTTCGTTAAAAGAGTTCACACTATCACAGTCTAAAAGAAAAACTTGATTTCCTTTTTCATCTATAAATCCGTACTGGTCACCTATTTCAAAATATGCTAAGCCCTCATGAAAAGAACTAGCCTGATCATAAATAAAGGGTAAAACGGTTTCTCCTTTGTGATTGATAAACCCAAATCTTTCATCTCTGCAAACACAAGCTAGCCCTTCGCAAAAAGGGTATGCCTTGTCATATACAAAAGGTATACTTTCGTTTCCGTATTCATTGATAAAACCATATTTTTTTCCATCATAAATACAAAGCATACCTTCAGAATTAGCAGCATAAACAATATGATTTGTTGTACTGTCTGGCGTAATAATGATAGGCGCTGCTAATGGCTGGGATCGAGAAATAGCAAATACAACGTTCTTTGTAGCCGATAATATCATTTTTGAAGTTGATTGCATCTGAGATTTAATATCAGATAATACATCACCTAGTACCTCAGAAGATGTATGAGGTAATGCAGCTTCCTCAGAAGCAACCATTCTACTTTGTGATTTTTCTGAACAACCACAACCATAAAATACTAAAGAAATCAAGAAACCAAATAATAATGTTTTTTTCATCGTCCCTCTCCATTCAACAAAACTGCCTGCCTCAAATCCACCCTATCACTAAACCTCAAATCTTACATCAATTGCTGAGTCATATAATGGGCAGTCATATTTAAGCATGATCTCAATGATTTTATTCATATTGTCCTCTGACAGAGAGTAACAATCACACCTAATAAACTGAGTGGTACTCATTAGTTCAAAGGACTCATCGCCCTTTTCAAAGTAATTATCCTCATCAGCTTTCCAATCACTAAAAACTGCGTGAAAATCATTGAGTATATCACTTATTGGAAGCACCTCTAAACCTTCAACATATTCCTCATCTGATAATGCCCAATAAATTTCTTGGTTCTGTAAGCGAACGTCACCTTTAACTTTCCAAAAACTTAAATCCCTAGCCATCATACACCTCTATTCTTAAAATTTATCGTGCCTTCACTCTATGTAAGTAGCTTTATGTGGTATTGAATGAAAACTAATGTCTATCTGCCTCTTCTATTGCGATATGGTATGACTTGTAATTTTCACCCCTCGTATAGACTGGCACAGCCATCCATCCACGTCTCATATCCCCCCAATGTGTCCATAACCCTTGTCTCTGTGATGGGGCTTTTATATTCTGCTTGGGCTGTGTAAACATAACTACTGCCATTTGCAGTACATTCTATTTCCATAATGGTTGCTTGAACAGGTGTCCCCTTTTTTAAACTCTTCATGTGAGCTGCTATATCGTTCCAATACATACACCCCACGCCTATCCCAACTACAGTAAGAAGTAGCCCTAGCCAAAAATGTCCCTTTTTTTCATAATACTTCATATCATTTCTCCTTGTATAATATTTATGAGATATATAAATGTACTTTTTTACTAGTTCCCCATTCCTAATAAAACTAAGAAAAGTAACTACTTCTTCATTTCCTTAATACCTGCCGTTTCACTTATTGTATCTCTACCAATCCCTAAATCTTTACCATCGGCCCCATATGTACTTGTTCCTAATCCTATATCAACATATCCTGCATAGGTTGTCCCTGCCTTTAATACAGATTCATGTTTTTCAAAAAGCTTAAAGTTTCCAGTAGCGCTTGAGGTACATTTAAAGCTTACCCAGCAACGAAGGTACATTGCCCCAGATTCTAAATAACATATGCTAGGTTCAACATAATAATCCCCTTCTATTTTTATCTTGTTGCGTTTTACATAAGAAATATAATCTTTAGCATAATTCAGGTACTTATTATAATGAACTTTTTCCTCACTTTGTGCTTCTATATAAGTCTTTGCCATTTCAACTGCCCAATTGTTATCAATCGTTGTATAGTCCACGTTAAACTTGTGATCTAAATTTGACTCTACTATCTTTTTCCATAGTTTAACATTCTCTTCACTGTAAAATGGATCTGTCTTAACATTGCAAGGTCTAATGTAATCTTTTCCTTCTTTTGCAGTAGATAAATATTCGTACTCGGCTTTAAGTTCATACATTTCATTTGGAATGCCTTCTAAAATATACGGAAAGTCCTTTGCGTTCTTAGGAAGAGCAGTGGTTCTTATAGCCCTACCATCTACATACTTAACGCCTGCCTTTTCTGGCACTTCATAGGTGATATCTATGGTGTTGCTATTTTTATCATAATTTACTTCTGCCCCTAAGCAGTCTGATGTAAAACGCAAAGGCACACAGGTAGAGCCAAATTTATGCTTTGGCAGTGCTTCTAAAGGAACCTGTTTACTATTTACTGTTGCTTGATTATTCCCTATTTGGCATATGACTGTTGTTTTGCCGTTATTAATAGTAATAGTCTTTGTCTCAGCTTCCCATTTTACGACTGCTCCTAAATTTTCACTTACAGCCCTCAAAGGGACATATGTTCTACCATTTTCAATAAATGGTGATTGAAGCATGAGTATTTTGTTGTCATTCAGGTTTATCTTTGGAATATTTCCCGCCAAGGTGTTTACCGCAACTAATCCCATGACTCCCCCCACTAATATCACTTTCTTAAAATTATTCGATTTCATTTTTCTACACCCCATTTTCTCCCCCATTTAACTCTTCATATCACTGTAACAGTAATTCTATGCCAACTTTGTCCCATACAACTAGGCGTTCTAATTGCAAGAATTTGTATGATAATTCTACCATTTTTTAATTAACTAATAAATAGATTAGCCCACAAAAAGGCTAGTTTTTAAAACTATGTGTAATTATGGTACAATTAAAGAAAAATTTTGAAAGGGGAACACCTATGTTTCGCAAAAATCATGTTCAACAACTCACTCTTGAAGATCC
>JAEXBC010000107.1 GCA_023457875.1 Bacillota bacterium
ATTACTACACTCTTGGCAAGAGGATATATTGTAAAAGAAAACAAAAACTTATATATCACGGAGCTAGGGGAAATCGTTAACCAAATTATGAAAGAGTATTTCGAAGAAATCGTGGATGTGGATTTTACAGCTAATATGGAAAGAATATTAGATGAAATTGCATCTGGAAATGTAGAATGGAAAGAAATTATGCGCTCCTTCTATCCTCACTTCCATCACACTGTAGAATATGCTGAGGGACAGATTGAAAATATTGATTTAACAGAAACAACGGATATCCCATGTGAAAAATGTGGCGCATTCATGATTATACGCTATGGTAAGTATGGTAAATTCTTAGGTTGCCCTAATTTCCCAGAGTGTAATTGTACGAAGCCTTGGTTTGAAGAGACAGGAATTAAGTGTCCAGAATGCGGTGGTAAGATTTTACTTAAGAAATCTAAAAAAGGACGTACTTATTATGGCTGCGAGCATAATGGAACAAGCTGTGAGTTTATGTCTTGGGATAGACCGACAGGAGATAAGTGTCCATCTTGTGGTGATGCATTAATCGAAAAGGGAACCAGTAAAAATAAAAAAGTTGTGTGTCGCAACTCAAAATGCAATTATGGTAAGCAGATTAATCATTAATTTACAATTTGTTAAATATTTTTAGTATTAATGTTTACAAATCTATATTGAGTTTTTTGTCAAATCGTGTTAGAATTTGTTTATACAAGACAAAGTTGTATTACAACTTTGTCTTTTTAAATGACAAAGTGTATATTTTATAATTTTTAGAACATACTAAAGTATATATAACCTTTAGAGAATGATATGTAAAATTTACAAGTAAAATTTAACAAGGAGGGCATAAAATGTCTCAAGAATTATTATTAAAAATGCGTAAAGTAAATAGGCTTCTACAAAGATTTGGATCAGATCGTGTGATTTTTTCCGAAATATGTGAAGTGATTGGTGAAGTGGTCAAAGCAAATGCAATCATTATTAGTGCAAAGAGTAAGGTGTTAGGTGTAAATAGTAGTATCCCTCATCAATTTGCCAATGAAGATAACCATATAGAGCATTCTATCAATGATGAGTTTTTATCTATTATGGAACTTAAAGAAAACTTACCTTTAAACTCATTATTTCCAGATGCAGCAAACAGTGCAGACTATATTGCTTGTATTGTACCTATTATTGCTGCAGGTCAAAGATTGGGAACCTTTATCTTTTATAAAGAAAAAAGTGTTGATGTATTTAACACAGAAGACTTTATCTTAGCTGAATATGGTGCTACCATTGTTGCAGTTGAGATGTTATCCTCACTAAAAGATCAAACAGATGAAGAAGAGAGAAAGATTTCAATTGTTAAATCTGCGATTTCAACGCTGTCTTATTCAGAACTTGAAGCAATCTTTCACATTTTTGAAAAGCTTGAAGGTACTGAGGGACTTCTTATTGCAAGCAAGATTGCTGATAAAGTTGGTATTACCCGTTCAGTCATCGTTAACGCGCTACGTAAATTTGAAAGTGCTGGTGTAATTGAATCAAGATCTCTTGGTATGAAAGGAACTTATATCAAAGTGCTTAATACTGCAGTGATTGATGAATTAAATAAGCTGAGAAAATAGTCAAAAAAAGGAGCATAGGCTCCTCTTTTTTTGTATAAATTGAACTTAAGGGTGATTTGGTTAATAGCCATTACATTGGTCTTGGGGCTATAGAAGTAGTATACCTTTTTTGGGTAAAGTGGATGTAGCGCGTATAGAGGAGCGTACTCATCGTAAAGCTAAGAAGGCAATAGAATTGGAATAAAGAGGATGTATTTTCTGTATACATAAAGAAAAAGGGATAAAGCATACCTGCTAGTGTAAAGCAGATTACCCCTTGCAAGCCTTTGCTCAAAAAGTAACAGGATGTTGAAATAGGTGTGTCGTCTAATACATATAGCGTTTGAAAATAAACACAATAGCCTCCAAAACCGATAATACCAGAAAGTAAGGCAAGTTTATATTCAGGCGCTATTGATGAACTAGATAATGAGTAGGCACCATTTGAAAGCTCTAATAAACCGGATAATGTAGCGCTGACCTGTTGATGTGACAAATGCCTTAAAAGTGGTAAGTTACAAATAAGCTGTATGAGGCCTGTGTCATTTAATAGGTGAGTGATCACAGAAAAGAAGATAATATAACCGCCTATACAAACAATCGTATCCATACTGTTCATAACTGCTTCGTTAAATAGCTTAGAAAAAGGACTAGACGTATTCGATGGAGAAGTTTGATTGGGAAATGTTTTGGAAGAAGGTGTTGTTAGGACTGGACGATGTAGTAAGCTTAGTACAAAGGCAGATAAGAAATGAATACCTACTAAAAAGTAGCCATAGGAAATATTATTGAGCATGACTGTGCCAATGGTGCCTACAATAAAGAGTGGACCACAGTTATTGCAAAAACAAAGGGTTTTGTGGGCTTCACTGGGAGAAAGCTTTTGGGTTTGCACCAATTCTTTAATGATTTTCCCTCCCATGGGATAGCCGGCAACAAGTCCTATTATAAATGCAAATAGGCTAATACCAGGTAACTTCCATAATAACCTTGTAAGTGGAGTAGCTAGCCTGCTGATACGATCAACGACATTAATATGAATCAATATATTCATAAGGATGATAAAGGGAAGTAGGGAGGGTATAATCTTATTAAACCAAAGTAAAAGGCCTTGAGAAGCAGCTTGTATACACAAGGAAGGAAAGACTAATAGTGCAGCAATAAGTAAGAAAAGACATAGGGGAAGTCCAACTTTTTTTATCACGTTATCACCTCTTTAATCATGTATTATCC
>JAEXBC010000108.1 GCA_023457875.1 Bacillota bacterium
CAGCTACACGGGTCTTTAATACTGCTTCATGCTTTTTAGTTAATTCTTTGATGACTGTAATTTCTCTATCTCCTACAACCTCATATAATGCTTCTAAGGTCTTTACTAATCGATGAGGCGCTTCATAAAAAATAGTGGTTCTGGTTTCATTTTTTAATCGCTCTAATGCCTCAGCCTTTTCTTTTTTATTAGTGGACAAAAATCCCTCAAAAATAAATCTTCTCGTGGTTTGTCCTGAAATAATAAGGGCTGTAATCCCAGCTACTGCCCCTGGTGCTGAAGTTACACAAATACCCTCCTCTAATGCCAGCTTTACTAAGTCCTCTCCTGGATCAGAAATGCCTGGGGTTCCTGCATCCGTCACTAAGGCAATATGTTTACCTTCCTTAAGTAATCTAATAAGTTCTGGTCCCTTTTCTATTTTATTGTGCTCATGATAGCTAATAAGCTTCGTGTGAATATCAAAGTGATTCAATAGTTTCTTAGTATGTCTCGTATCCTCTGCAGCGATATAATCTACTTCATTTAATAAACGCACTGCCCTATAAGTAATATCCTCTAAATTTCCTATTGGGGTAGCACATAAAGTAAGTATTCCATAATCCATATTAAGCTTTCCTCTCATATTTCTTATTTAATCATCATATATAACGCGGCCTTTTTTCCCATACATTTCGTTAATCTCATCCGTATAGGTATTATCATCATGATAAACAATAAGAGGTGGTTGTACTCTAAGTTCAGGTTTCCCATTTTTAATTCCCTCAATTAACACCATTGTCGGGTTCTTTCCTTGTTTTGGGTAAACCATTCTCATTACTTTAGGTTCAAGATGATACTGTCTCATTAATGTAAAGATATCTACTAAGCGATGAGGTCTATGAATCATACACAGCTTACCGCCATATTTAAGCATATAGCTTGCCGCCTCTATAATATCACTGAGCGTACAAGCTACTTCATGTCTTGCTATGGTCTTAGAGGGGTGCTCATTTTTAAGGCCGCAGTCACCTTTCATATAGGGCGGATTACAGGTAATCATATCAAACTCACCACTTTTAAAGTGTTCCTTATATACTTTAATATCCATAACCTTCATCTCTACGTCATTTTCTATCTCGTTTAATTTCACAGAGCGCTTTGCCATATCAATCATTTCTTCTTGAATATCAATTCCTACAAAATTACCCTTTTGATAGATTGCGTGCATGACAATGGGGATAATGCCTGTTCCAGTGCCTATGTCAAGAATTCTTTGATTGTGACTACTTACCTTTGCAAAATGCGCTAATAAAATAGCATCAATCCCGAAGCAAAACACCTCGGGATTTTGTATCAATCTATATCCATTTCTTTCTAAATCATCAACTCTCTCATTCGAGTGAACTAAAGTCAAATCCTTCATACTCTTTATCAATCTCTCCTCCATTATTGCAACCGCCGCATTTCTTCTTTTTAATAATTTTGAGGTCTGAAGAGTGGTACATGATTGCCTCTTTTTCGTCTTTATCCTTCTTCTGAACAGCCACCTTTACATGCTCACGTAAAACATTAACAGATAATACTTCACCTTTACCATCAGGGGTAATAACAATATCTCCGACAACTGGTAAACGTCCTCTGATTTCTATATAGCAGTCTTGCTCGTATTTTAGACAACACATTAATCTACCACAAATTCCAGAAATCTTAATTGGATTGAGTGATAAACTTTGTTCTTTTGCCATTTTAATGGATACAGGCTGAAAGTCTCCTAAAAATGAGTTACAACACAATCCTCTTCCACAAATACCAATGCCGCCGCACATTTTGGTTTCATCTCTAACGCCTATTTGTCTTAGCTCAATACGCGTCCTAAAAATCGAAGCTAATTCCTTAACCAATTCTCTAAAATCCACGCGCTCATATGAGGTAAAGTAAAATAGAACTTTATTATTATCAAAGGTATATTCCACGTCAATTAACTTCATATCTAATTTATGCTTAATAATCTTTTCTTTACAAATAAAAAATGCTTCTTTTTCTTTTGCTTTATTTTCTTTATATCTTTCATCGTCCTCTGTTGTTGCCTGACGAATAACTTTTTTAAGAGGTTGTATGACTTCTGAATCATCTACTTCTTTATTAGGAATAACTACTTCTCCATATTCTACACCTCTAGCAGTTTCTACTATTACATGTTGGCCTTGCTCATACATCACATGATCTTCAGGTTCAAAATAGTAGACTTTTCCTGCTCGTCTAAATCTTATACCAATGACAGTTATCATTTTTTCCTCTCCTTCAGCTTGAGTAATAAGTTTTCTATAACGAAAGTATTATATATATTCTGCTTTATATCTAAAATTGCGTTTTTAATAAATTCTATATTTTGACTAACTTTATTATACGTTAATTTATCAGCCATGTCCAACAACTGTTTTTGGTAATCCTTATAATATAAATCTTCATCTCCTGCTGCTTTAATAACGGCTATGTCTCTATACCAATATAACCAAAATTCTAATATACTTTCTATTTGCTCCTTTTGATCTGTGATCTCCTTTACCAGATCATATAGTTGCAATAAATCTGCTTTACTTAATCTTTCTAAATAGCTTATGCTCTGATTTCTTAAGGAAAAGTAGGCTTCATCCTGCATAATCTCCTTTATCTTTCCAATGCTACCCTCTGATAACTTAGCATAAATCTCCTTGTCCACTCCATCTATTTCCTTACTTGATAAATACCTACCTATCTCTTCTTTGCTAAGTGGATTAAATCTAATCACAATACAACGAGATCTTATAGTAGGTAACATACTGGCTAAATTTTCACAGATTAAAATGACAATACCATAGCTAGGTGGCTCCTCTATTGTCTTCAATAAGGCATTTTGTCCTTGAACATTGATTGTATCTGCTGCATTAATGATAATGATCTTATTTTTAGATCGATATGGCTTGATTTCCATTTCTCTCACAATGTTTTCTCTAATGTTATCGACCTTGGTAATCTTCGTATCTTTTTCTACAATAATCAAATCAGGATGGGTTCCTGAATTAACCATATGGCAAGATTGACAATCATCACATGGCGCCAAAGTTTGATCCTTTTCGCATAAAATATACTTAGCCAATTGAAGGGCAAAAGTTTTTTTCCCTGTACCATATGGTCCTTCAAAAATATAGCTATGAGATATTTGATTCTTTTCTAACGCTTTATTAAAGTATGATTTTACATCATGATTGCCGATAATCTGATTGAAAACTTCCATTCTATCTCCTTTTTTAATATAAAAATAGTGGATTTACATCCACTCTACTTTTATATCCATTCTATCTACACTTCAAATGATTTTAATAAAAATAGGGCAATTGCACTAAGGATAAATTCTACAAATTATTGTATATCCATTTCTTAGTGCGACAGCCCCATCAAGTGATAATATCTAAAATTAATCCTTGTATTTCTCCTATGCGCTCTAATATACTCATATGATTCTTTTCCTCACTGAGAAGTTCTTTCGCTAATGCATCTATTTTCTCATTTACTACCCGAACAATACCATAAACACGGTGTCTTCCTCTTCTATCAAGAAAGTTCTCCCTAGAAAACTTATGAGAATTTGCAACAACTTCATTCATAAAATCAGAAATCATAGATCGATATACCTTTAAATCTCTAATATCCATGTGCTCTGCGATCTTCTGTCCTTGGTCCGTAATCTTATGCACCATTTCTGTAAGCTTGTCTTGAAGATCTGCCTCTCCAATTTGACTAAGTAGAGTAAATCTAAACCCTTTATCAACTTTAGCCTCTGCTACAGGCGAGGTTTCCCTGAGGGTTGGCATTTGAATTTGATTAATTTGTATGTTTGCCATAAATAACGCTCACCCTGCTTTCTCTCAATCATGTCTTATGATTTCATTCTAAAATAATAGTGTAGCAATTGCAAGTGCCACTCATGCTTTTTCAAGGATATCCATTATCCTTTACTTTTAATCATCCCTCTTTATTTTATCGACTTATATTTCATTTTTTATTAACCCATTTATTGTGTAATAGGTTTTGTTTCTACCTATAAATATTTTTCTATCTCATTTTTAATGTTCGCTATACACGTTTTAAGGTCAACATTAGGATAAGCTTTATAAATACCGTTTGCTTGTAATTTTTCTTTACTAAAATCATTGTTGTCTGCAATAAATCTCCTACACATCTCCTCGTAGTTAGGATTGTGCTGCTCTTTTTCTCGCTCTAAGGCTCTTTCTAGCCTTACTGCATCCTCCACTTCAATATAAAAAGGAATACTGTTCTCCTTTCCATAATATTGAACTAAACTGATATAAGCTTCTAGCGTTACAATTAAAATATAATTATTCTTGGTTAAATCAATGTTTCCATCATTAATAGTGGCATAGTACCAGGGTCCATTTACCGTATGATATACCCTTTGCTCAATTACCTTATGTTCTAATTCAAATTGCTTTAACTCCTGCTCTGTAATAAAATGATAGGCTAACCCTTCTATTTCATAATCTCGCTTTGGCCTTGTAGTATAGCCTATAATTGGCTTTAAATTTAAATCTTTATCCTCTTTTAAATGATTAAAAATAGTATCTTTACCAGAACTACTCTTTCCCATTAAACAAAATATCTTACCCATATTCCCTCCGTTATAGTATAAGTTTACATTAGCATCACTATTCTTTGTAAATAAATTTATACTTTAATACAATCCTTTATAACACACAAAGTAATAGTTC
Source organism: Bacillota bacterium (assembly GCA_023457875.1). Classification (GTDB taxonomy): domain Bacteria; phylum Bacillota; class Clostridia; order Lachnospirales; family Cellulosilyticaceae; genus Cellulosilyticum. The sequence continues at coordinate 4,749 of JAEXBC010000108.1, forward strand.
ACCATCTACTAACTTAAGTCCTTGTAATTTATCCTTATATGTACTAATCAATTCTATATGTTTTTCCTCTATTGTTTCACCCATACAAACTAAAGGAATCCCAGGTGGATAAAGCATAATATTTTTAGCAGCTATTTTGCTTTTACAGCTTTGCAGTGTGGTCCATGATGTTTTACTATAATGGATAACCCTTGGACTCATTCCAAGTACAATATTATGCGTCATCCATTCATTGATGCTTGTCCTTCTAGGTAAAGTATTTATCCTACTATCAATGTGAATTAAGGCTTTTTCTAATCGAGTAAGTGTTTCTTTATGATCTGCCATAGTAGTCATCAAAATAATATAGGTGTCTAAAGCAGCCTCCACAACTATATTGTACTGCCTATTTAATTCCTCTGACAGTTCATATCCATTAATATCAGCATTTAGGGTGGATATAATGATTTTGCTTACATCATACCTTTTTGGGTTATGCGCTATTAGTCTAAGTGCCTTTAAATTTTCATCTAAACGCCTTCTAGTGGCTAAAAGCTCATCTATATACTGTTCTTTGATCTCCTTGTGATGCTCTAATATATAGCATCTCATATAATCCATAATACCCATCATCATATAGGAGGGACTACTTGTCTGAATCATTCTCAGTTTTTCTATAACCACTTCATACGCTATGCGATTCGAACAAAGATGCAGTAGGCCACTCTGGGTTAACGCAGGCAAGGTTTTATGCATACTATTAATAACAATATCCGCTCCCATTTTCACACTACTTGTTGGAAAGGCCTCATCAAGCACAAAATGCGCACCGTGTGCCTCATCTACAATAAGTATTTTATTATGCTTATGAACTACTTTAGCTATCTCTTCTATATCGGATACGATCCCCTCATAGGTTGGACTCACTATCATAACAGCCTTAGCCTGCGGATACTGTAATAAAGCTTCTTCTACTGTAGTAGCCGTTACTTCACCAAATAAATCTTCTTCCTCTAAATACTCTGGATTAATATAAATGGGTATTGCACCCGATAAAATCATTCCACTCCATACACTATGGTGCGCATTTCTCGCTACAATAAGTTGATCACCTTGATCACAAGCTACTAATATACTCGCTAAAATACCAGCTGTTGAGCCATTTGTTAAGAAGATACTCTCCTTGGCACCATAAAAATAAGCCATCAAATCCATGGCTTGCTTAATAATACCTTGTGCCTCATATAAATTATCCATACCCATTACTTCTGTATTATCTAATGCTGCTAAATTTAACTCACTTAAATGCGCAATGGTTCCAAACTTATGTCCTGGCATATGAAAAGGCAGTTTTACGCTACTATATGCTTTTAATTGATTATATAAAGGAGCATTCACCTCATCACTCTTTTCTACCTTTATAATTTTTATAGATAAACTTAGTTTACCTTAATATAGATATAAATACAATAAGCCCTATTCCATGCTGACATATTTGAAGTCCTTTCATTTCGTGATGAAGATAAATAATGAGCCAAGTTGATAACTTGACCCATTATTTATCTCTATCACTATCGGGTAGTGAAAGAATAATACTTTTTGCAACATCATAAAATTGCTCAACTAATATTGCTTCATTCTTTCTATGATATTCACATAACTTACTAAATTCTAATTCTAGTCTTTCTCTGCTTTCTTCAAATAGTCCTGTATTGACACATGCCTTACTATATTCTTTTATTAAATGATCATATGAGTCAGGATTGTTTTTCACTTGCTTTAAATCTACTCCTTGAGCACCCAAAAAAGCTACCAGCTTATCTGTTTCTCTTGCATTATCTTGTGCTCTTCTCAATATCTTAAATTCAATTTGATTCACATAGATCCCCCCATAGTTTGTTTATAAATTATATTCCCACTAATAGGTAATTATTCATGTATGAATCCTTGAATTGATACGGGGT
>JAEXBC010000109.1 GCA_023457875.1 Bacillota bacterium
ATCTAATATTGCTATGGAAACATCATTGACATAATCATAGTAGTACGCTCCAGACAACCACATCCCCAAGAAGGGCATTCCTATGAACAACAAGATCAGTAATCCTATCTTTTTTGAAGCATAATGAATTTCTGTCTTAAGACTCTCAAGAAATACACTCATCTATGGAACACCTCCCTTGGCTTTCTATGCTTATCTATATGACCCCCTACAGTTGCTATAAAGCTCATCACACCTACGAAGCCAACTAAAAAGATTATATCCGAAAACCCACTTGTCATACTTCCCTTTAATAATAAATCTCTGATATTATCTCCGTAGTGGGCAAAAGGAATAAACTGTGCCATCCACTGATAGGAGCTACGCATGGAAATAAGTGGCCATGTATAACCTGCCATAATCGTATTAGGAATAAGAAGTAGTCCAATTACTGCCATGGCAACCGCTCCATTATTAATCCATGCTGAAATGGCAACCGATAAGGAGGCTATAGCAAACATGAATAATATACTTAATGCCACTATGACAATAATCGAGCCACGACAAGGTATTTTAAAAACACAAATCTGCATGAATAAATTAATGAGTATAGCTATACTTCCAAGTACCCCATAAAAAAATATCTTTCCCACTATATAACCTAAAACACGCTTTTTCTCATCCTTATGAAAATGAACACATACCGCAGCCATTAAACCAATTCCTAATTGACAGATAATGGTTCCATAACCTGGCGTCATAAAATAGTTAAAGTTTTTAGTGGGATTATATAACGTCCTATTCTCAAAGCTTACAGGCATAGCCATAGCATAAGCCTCATCATAACTTTTACCTAATCTACCCTGTATCTGCTTAATACAAGCACCAACCCGAGTGGTTAATAAAATCTCACTTGCTTTTGTCTTTGCAATACTAGTCATACTCATATGACTACCATCATAAAACATCAAAATAGTAGGTGACCTTAAACTCGTTACATTTGCCGAAAAGTCCTTTGGAATCACCATTCCTACTCTTACCTGACTCCTATCTAAAAGTGTTTGGAGTGTTGCTTGATCCTGAATGTAATATTTCACATCAAAAGCATCATTGGTAGCAAAATAGCTGATAATCTGCCTACTCAGCTGAGAATTATCATAATCTACAATCGCCATTGGCACATGATTAATCGTACCCTGATTAAACTCCCATCCAATCATGAAATTCACTAGTAGGGGAATCACGAGACATACAATGAATATGAGTTTATCCGTCCTTAATTGATGCATCTCTTCTTTTATACTTTCTAACATTTACTCACCACCCATCGTGAATTCCCCACTATTTTGCTTTCTTAAATTGAACGTATGCACTCATACCTGGCCTTAATAGCTGATCAGCATTATCTATTTCTATCTTTACGCCAAAAGATACAATGTCAAAATCGCCATTTTCATTGGTTGCTCTTTTTACAGCAAAACTTGGCCTCGCATTAATTGTACTAACTGTACCTGTAAATTCCTTATCCATATATGCTGGCACCTTAACAACTACTGACTGTCCTTCTGTAACCTTAGCTAGATCCGTCTCTTTAACACTTACCTCTACCCAAGTACCTCTTAACTCACTGACAACAGCCATCTGTGTACCTGAAGATACAAGTTCACCTTCCTGCGAGTTAATGCTTGTGACCGTCCCGTCCATTGGGGCTTTAATAATGACTTCATCTAAGTACGCATCAACCTCTGCAAGGGCACCTTTTGCTTGTTCCACTAAGCCCTGTTTAGCTTCGACACCTGCTTGTGCTTGATATAATAGGGCAGTAGAAGAATCTAATCCTGCCATTGCTTGTGTAAGTTGTGCCTTTGCAGCCAGTAGCCCAGCTTCTGCTTGATCTACCCTTGTCTTACTCGCATCAAACCCTGCTTGTGCTGCCTGACTAGTTGCAGTTGCAGCTGCCTTATCTTCAGCCCTTGCACCTTCCTTTGCCATACTTAAGGTTTGCTCAGCCACATCCAATTGGGCTTTAATCTCATCAAGCTTCTGCTGTGATACGGCTCCTTTTTCTACTAAAATAACCACCCTATCATAGGAAGCCTTCATTAAATCATAGGCTGTCTGGGCCTGAATCACCTCTTGGCTTCTAGCACCGTTATCCGCTTTTTGCTTGACAGCTGTTGCTGCTTCATATTGTTTCTGAGATGCCGTAACACCTGCCTCGGCCTCACTTACTTTTCCCTCTGCAGCTTTAACTCCCGCCTGGGCTTGTTCTACAAGACCTTTAGAGGCGTCCACACCTGCTTTTGCTTGTTCATATTGCTCCTTGGCAGCTTTTAGTGCAGCTTCTGCTTGCTTTACAGCTGCCTGAGCTTGCTGCTTCTTGGCTAAAAGCTCATCACTAGATATCTCAACAAGTGGGTCCCCTTGCTTCACTTCTTGACCTTCCTTAACATAAATTGTAACAATACGTCCAGGTACCTTACTATTGATATTGACTTCCTTTGTTTCTAGAATACCACTGGTAATTAGGCCGTCCTTTTTATTAAAAAAGCGACTCATGGCTACAGTTTGGCCATTACCTGGTTCATTAAATCCAAAGTATAAAACCAAAAGAACAGCTAATAATATAACGCCTACAGCACTTACATTAAATAATTTTTTTTGCTTCAGCATATCGATTTGCTTTAAGACCTGCTTTTTAATCCCATCAAATTTTTGACTAAATTTTCCTTTTGCGCTCATTACCTTTCCCCCTATTTATATGGTAATACAC
>JAEXBC010000110.1 GCA_023457875.1 Bacillota bacterium
ATAGTATTCTTAATATGATTCATTTGTAGGTTTCCTTTATGTGTGGTTGTGGTGATTACACTATATCAGAAATCTTCAGATGAATCTTTTCTTTTTTATTTAACTAATCGGTCATTTTATTATACAATTTTGCCATATTTAATTACATAACTACTTATCTTGCCATACTGGATTAATTAATTTCCATTCACCAAATCTATCTTTTTTAAAAAGTTCTTTATTATAGAGTTTATCAATAATATTCCAAAACTCGGACTCCGAATACCCAAGGAAATTAATAAAATCAGAGACACATTTAGAATCTAAAGCATGATCATGTTTTCTTACTAATTCAATGGCCTCATCTCTTGATAACATTCCATATCTAACAAATCTAGCAGCATAATCTGTGGCAGATGCATGTCCAAACTTAGGATACTTCATCCAAGAATGCACCAAGTATGCTCTACTATCAATTTGATCAAAGTTTTCTACATGATGGGTTCTATCCCATTCATGTGTCAAATCATGAAATCCCCTTTTCTTTGCGTAAAGATAATTTGAATAACTATTCCAAGGAATAAAATAAGATATATACATTGGATCTAGTTTATTCAAATCTTCGGCTGATGGTGCTTTTGTCATTTCAAGCACTTGCTCGGTTATCCCATCAATGCTAAGTAACTCATTTAAATCAATATCTGATGCTACTCCGTTACTTAATTGATTTTTAGCAGAGTAGGTTTCTTCATAATCACTACCACCATATTCATAGCTCACATTTTCTCCATATACAAGTAATGGTGTATTAAATTTAATTGCCATTTGCATAGGAAACGTATATATTAGTCTGTCAATAAACCAAGTAGGCTTCCCATATTTTTCAAATGTATATCTCATTAGTTTCTTTTGAGCCTTTATATCAGGTTTTAGGCTAATTATTGGACAACCAAATTCTTCAGAAATATTCTTTACGTTATGTTTTCCTGCTTCAGTCATCTCAAAGTTATCTTCCACACTGAAAAGAATGGGATTCATCTTCATGACTTCTTTCATCAGATGAACCTGATAATGACTATCTTTTCCTCCGCTTACTGCAATTGCGCAATCAAAGGAACTTCCATTCATTCCACGATATTTATTGCACAAATTCTCTAGTTCTTTGTACCTAACATTCCAATTTATCTGTTTGCGTTTTTCAAAAGATTGACAGGCTGAACAAATTCCCTCTTCGTTAAATTTGATTCCTGGCCTAGTATCTGGCATTACACATTTTTTACAATACTTCATCATACCCTCCGACTTTAACTTTAATTTTATAGCTCATCGTTGCTGTCTACTTTACTTCTCGTTTAATAAAATCTCTTCTAAAATCTAATAATTCCATTCAAAGTTTATTTGATGTCATGTCCTAAATCTAAAGTCAAATACTGGTAACCTATTTATATAATCAACTTCTATACTTACTCCTTCAAAATCAATAGAATATGGTACCTGCTTACGTTTAAAACTTATTGGTCTTTCAAACTTCAATGCATAAGAAAATATCTCCAGAAAATCCGCATCTAACCCATGATTATTGGATTTGTATTTTATTTGATCTACATCTTCTTTTTTAACAAGTATGAACTTTGAATCATTCATTTTATCAATAATCTCTTGTTTCTGGATATGATCAATCAAGTTATCCTCATCTCCTTGAAAGGATATGATTTGTGTATTACATTGATAATCTCTATACAAATTCTCCAAATTTAAGTCAGATTTATTTTGTATTATAGTTTTAGCTAAATAGTCAAATTCAATACGAAGTGTTAATTTATTATAACACGAATATAAAAATCTATTTAATAGTAAATACTTTGGAAGTATCCAACCAGAATTATCTATAATGTACGAAAAAATATTAGATAATCTATTACTTAGATATAACAAATACGCCCCATGTGAATGCCCATAGCCTATAACTCTATCAAAACGACCCTCACTCTTTTTATCTATTAATATACTTCTGACCGTTTCAACAGCTGTAATAATATCAATGGCTTGCATATAACTCATATCATTAAATTCTTCAATATCTTCTTGAATAATCGCCCTAACATCAAGTACTATTTCTTTCTTTGATAATATAGGCATCATCAATGTAGGTTCTTTGACTACCTCTTTCATTTCATCAACTGTAAGATACGATTGCAATTTTTCAGGATGAGCTATTGTAAAATTATCTACTCCCTGCATATATGAACTACCAAAATAATCACATTGAATGGTTACCAAATTATACGTGTCAGCAAATTTATTTCTCATTTTAACATATACATTAGAATCCATATTTCCTCCGAAACCTGGCACAAAAATAACTAATCCTGTATCTTTGTTAATCCCATTATCAGGGACACAATAATCAATTCTTAAATTTCTATCAGTAGTTTGATTATATATATTCTTATGTGCTTTAATATGAATACTCGTTTGTATTGACAATATTCTCTCTCCTTTGATTGATTATAGTATTACCGAACAAACGTAGCTATATAGTTTAGATTATTTATCTCATTCTCCTTTAGCTTCTCATATAAAGCATTTCTAAATTGGATGTTATGCTCTATTGCCCTAGAAAAGGAATATATAACATTTATGACATTGGACATTTCTAGCTTATTATCATTATTGTACCATTCCACCATCAAAAACTGTTTAATAAACATATAATATATAGACAATAGACATATCTCGCGATCTAGGTCTTTATTCCATAATGCAATCATTACATTATCATATATGTAATAAGTCATATAATGTTCTAAAATATATTCTTTAGTCAAAAAATATTCATTGAATTGTGTTTCTATATGGTCAATATTTATTTTTTCATCGTTAATCAAACTAAAAAACTCTTGCATTTGCTTGGCAAGTATTATAAATCTATTGTTGCCTGTCCCTATTGACATTCTGAACTGAAGTAAACTCTCTATAAAATCACTTTTAACCTTCCTGTTTATTTTTATATTATCTAAAGTTGTTCTTACTTGCTCACTATTAACATATTCCATAAAGGTAGTACTCAGCTTATCACTATAATTTTTGCTTTTTATCTGTTGTTGTATTTTATCGGAGAACTGCTTAATAAAAACAATCCTTTTCCACGTTGGGATTTCTCGTAATTGAGCTATATCAATAAGTGACATTCTTACATTCCAGAAAAACAACTCTAGTTCTTTATCAAATGGTTTGCTAGTAACACCTAATCTATCTAACTCGTCTGTTTTTTCTTCTGTCATAGTAAAAGACATGGGCTCTTCAGACTGTAATATTAGTCTTGCTACTTCAGGACATGATATCGTCATAACCTTTTCACATCTATCCCCAATTCGTTTTATATCTCTAGGATATTGTGTACATACATTGCAAAGAAACTCTTCTCCTAAATTAATATATATTTGACACAAATTATTCTCATCTAAAAAACTACATCTTGATCCTTTTATTAATGAAATCTTACCATATCTACTATTTGACTTTGCACTTCTATCTCTAGACACATTATGATTAAGATATGTTCCAAATTCTCCTTTTATTTTTCTATATTTACAAAAGCTTTCTTTATCAACAGATATCTTCCAACCTATACAACAACTATCTGGACATTGACCTGCTATACATTTAAATTTATCATAATAATCAGGTTTAAGTATTATCACACAATACCTCCCTTAAAAATAATTATCAGCATTCATTATTTGAATATAGTCTTTTTATTTACTTTGAGATTTTACCTCGTACTTACTTTATCAAAGAAAAAGAGCTAATATGGTTTTCATACTATATGAATTTTTTTCATTTACTCATCTTATTAATCAGTATTGATTGTTTTTTTGACCGCAAAGAACTTCCTTCTAGCTCTTACTTTGAAATGTTCCTTGCCCCATATACCTTGTATATGCATTACTATACTGTTGCTCCGTTTCTCGCATTTTTCTTGCTTTACATAAATTGACCTTGACTTCTTCAAACAGTACATCATATTTTTTCCTGTTTTCATGATCCCATTCTTGTACTTTTATAAGAATTTCTCGTTCTTCATCACTAAGCGGAGCATTCGCCGTTTTATTGATATCCTCGAGACGCTCTATTACTCCTTGACGTTCATTTAACAACTCAATAAATTTATCAACATTTCCGCTTAATATCTCTTTATGTTGTTTTTCCGTGATGGAAAGCAATTCCTCTAAATATTTTTTTCTCATGATATACCCCCTAAGCTATCTTCCCTCTCCTTGATTATATTTAATAACTGCTTCTGCATATAAAAAATCATAAATATCATCTATATCTATTGAACTAGATTTTCCCATACAATAGCCATAACTTTTAGAATGATAAAAATCTCTGTGTTCCAAATAATAATCGACTTTAGCTAGATAAATAGCTCCATTTAAACGATAAGACTGTCTCTGTTCTTGACGCCTCTTTTGCGCATCTTTTCCAAATCCATCAATACATTTTTCTTCACCTAAATACAATGTCCATGTTGCGGGATGCTCGCATTCACAAATACTTACTACTGCATTTGCTTGCTTTTCTTCAAGTAGTTTGATGCATCCTATTATATCTTCCTCTTTTCTTAAAGGTGAGGTAGGTTGAAGTAGCATAAAATAATCATATTCTTTTCCTAATAGCTGCATTTGCTCTAGTGTTTCTATGATCACATCAGAGGTGCTTGCCACATCAGTTGCTAACTGCGGTGTTCTCATAAAAGGAACCTTTGCCCCATACATTTTTGCAACTTCTGCATATTTTACAGAGTCAGTAGACACAATGATATCTTCAAAAATTTTTGACCCTATGGCTGCTTCAATGGTATAAGCAATTAACGGTTTCTCTGCCAAGAGTTTAATATTCTTATCCTTTAATCCTTTAGAGCCGCTTCTTGCAGGTATTATTGCTAAAATTTTTTTTGGCACACTGCTTTCCTCCTCGTACCTTTGTCGTTGCATATAGGCTTACCTATTGCAAATCATAAAACTGTTTCTTTAGAGTTGCTGTATGATCAAACAAATATCGCTTCAATTGATATAGTATTTCTTCCGATACACTTATTTTTTCATACGGATTAACTATTTCCTTTAACCGCTCTTTAAATGATATACTTCTGGTGCATTCTATGGCCTTCCTAATTGAATCTTCACTTTCGGAGCAATGAATAACAGAATCTGCACATATTCGCCCTTTTTGCCTATCCCCAATATTAACAGTGGGGACGCCTAATGAAGGTGCCTCAATGATTCCGCTTGAAGAATTTCCAATAACTACACTACTATATTTAACTGAACTTAAATATCTTAATTGCCCCATAGATACAAATGCTATGGCTCGATCTTCATTCTGATTAACATACGCATCAATCATCTGATTGATAATCCTGCCACCTACATCCGAATTTGCCTTAGTAAATATAAACTTCATATCTTTAAATGTATCTAAAACATTTAATAAAGCTCTAAATTGATTTTCGGCAGTATTCACTTCTAATGTAACTGGATGATAAGTCACCATGGCTACTTCTTTATCAAAGCTAAAACCTATTGATTTTTCTAACTCCCTCTTTTCTAGAAGTTGCATGGTTTTAATGTTCTCAATTCCAAGTGCACCTACATTAAATACGCGGTGAGGTTCCTCTCCTAATTGTATTACTCGCCTTCGATATGCTTCTGTACTTGTGAAATGTAGATAACTCATTTTTGTGATAGAGTGTCTAATAGCTTCATCCACCATGCCCTGCGTTAATTCTCCACCATGTATGTGCGCTATTGGCACTCTATTAATCATTGCCGCACTGGCTGCTGCAAAAATCTCGTAGCGGTCACCTAATAATACCACAATATCTGGATTAAGACGTTCATAAGTCTCAGCAAAGCTAATCATTCCTAGTGCCATTGTTTTTGACACCGCAACACCAGTGTCGTTACTTAATAATATGTCCACCTTTTGAGCAATAGGATACCCATCTTCTTCGATTTGACGATAGGTTAATCCAAATTCTGGAGATAAGTGCATTCCAGTCACAATTAATTGTAATTCTAATTCTTGATCTCTAAATACTTTTTCAATTAACGGTTTCAACAACCCATACTCAGCCCGTGTTCCTGTAATAATACACACTCTTTTCATAAAGTTATGAGTTCATCCCTTTCATAGGATTTATTGGCAACAGCACCTATTATTTCATTCCACCTCATGGGGCTTATTCCACTTCCAGGCCTTTTTACAGTTAAATTATCTTCTGTAAAGCGCTCACCTTTTTTTATATCTACAGCAGCAACAATACTTTTTCTTGCAACTTCTATATTCTTCTTCTCGGATGCCGAAAGCGTCTTATTTCCACTTCCTAATGCAGTTTCAATATTTCTGATAGCCTTTACCATTTGCCTTAACTCATTTGGCTCTAGACTCGCTCTATGATCAGGACCTACCATTGTCTTATCAAAAGTAAAATGCTTTTCTATAACTTTTGCGCCTAATGCAACAGCAGCTATAGGTACTTCTATCCCCTCTGTATGATCAGAATAGCCTACTTCCAATTGCATTTTTTCTTTCATATAAAGCATCGCTTTTAAATTAACATCCTCCATAGGCGTTGGATACTCTGTATTGCAATGTAATAGTATGATATCTTGCGTTCCTTCTGTTCTTAATACTTCAACTGCCTTTTCTACTTCTTCTAGCATACTCATTCCTGTAGATAGTATAACTCTTTTTCTTAAACTACCTATCTTTCTTAGGTAGGGATAATTTGTAATTTCTCCTGAGGGTATCTTAAATAAAGGTATCTTCAGCTTTTGCAATAAATCAATGCTATCTAGGTCAAAAGCTGAAGATAAAAACATCGTATGCTTTTGTGAGCAGTAATTTTTTAAAGTGAAGTGATCTTCCTCAGTAAGTTCCAATTTCTTAATCATATCATACTGCGACTCATCCCTTAAGGTAGTTTGCTTTTGATAATCTGCTTTTTGAGCATGGGCACAAACTAATTTATCCGCCTTAAAGGTTTGAAACTTAACGGCATCAACCCCTGCATCTGCTGCAGCATCTATTAGCTGCTTAGCTATCTCTAGATCACCGTTATGGTTAACACCTATCTCGGCAATAATAAGCACTTTATCCAATGGTACTCACCTCCCTACACGGATTACCATATGCCTTCACATTAGACCCAATATCCGTTACCACCACACTTCCAGCTCCAACTAAACTGTTAGAGCCGATTTGCTTATACTGAATAATTGTAGTATTGGCGCCTATATGCGTAGCCTTTCCAACGGTTACACCGCCGCACAAAGTTGCTCCTGGAGCAATATGCACAAAATCACAAATAGTACAGTCATGATCAATGATGGCCCCAGTATTAATAATACAATTACTTTTTATTTGTGTACCAACATTAATAATTGCGCCTTTACCAACATAATTACCTTCTTCCATTCTTACATCTGTTGAAATAATAGCTGTAGAATCTATTATATTGGGTATAATATATCCTAACCGCTTAGCTTGATGATATAAATTCATCCTTTTCACTGGACTACCAACACTTCCCATGGCAACAAAAACATATTTGATTCCCTGGCTATAATAGTAAGGTAGTTCTTCATCACAACCAATTATTTCTATACCATTAATTTGCTCACCTTTTCGCTCTTTTACATCCAATATGCCCAGTACTTTAAATTCCTGACTATCCCTCAAGGAATCTATTATACCTTTTGCATGTCCTCCTCCACCTATTAATAGTATATGCTTTTTCATCTGGCTCCTCTTTATTCTTTAATCGTATTAGATATTGTATATATCTGTCTTATACTTGTCTAAATTGTTCTTAATCCATTCAACAGTTTCAAAAATACCGCGTTGTAAGTTATACTCAGCCTTCCACTGTGTTAATTCATGTATTTTTTTATTACAGCCCAATAGCCTATTTACTTCACTTTTGTCAGGACGCATTCTTTGCTCCTCACATACAATTTGTGCGTTAGGATTGATTTGGCTAATAAGCTCATTTGCTAATTCTCCAATAGAAATCTCTACATTGGTAGCAATATTAATTTCTTCACCTATCGTCTTGTCGCTTTTAGCTATTTCCAAAAAGCCTCTTGCAGTATCTTTTACATAATTAAAATCTCTAGTAGGTGTTAATGAGCCTAGCTTTATCTCTGTTTTTCCAGCTAGTAATTGTGTGATAATAGTAGGAATAACCGCCCTAGCTGATTGCCTTGGACCATAGGTATTAAATGGTCTCACAATACTTATAGGCATATTAAAGCTTCTATAAAATGATTCTGCTAACCTATCAGCCCCTATCTTTGTAGCTGAATAAGGGGACTGACCTTGATAGGGATGTTTTTCATCAATTGGTACATATTGAGCCGTACCATAAACTTCTGACGTAGATGTTATAAGCACCTTACTTGCCTCGGTCTCACGAGCTGCCTGTAAAATATTAAGTGTTCCTTTTATATTAGTATCTACATAGGAATCTGGAGAATGATAGCTAAAAGGAATGGCAATAAGCGCAGCCAAATGATATACTACATCTATATTCTGCATAGCTACTCTCACACCATTTGGATCTCTTATATCACCTGTAAAAATTTCTATATGCTTTTTTACCTCTGAATCTATGAAATCTAACCAGCCCCAATTATTGAATGAGTTATAGTATACAAAAGCCCTTACATCATAGCCCTCTTTAACTAACAATTCAGTTAGGTGACTACCAATAAATCCATCTGCCCCTGTTACAAGTACCTTGTTTTTCATATATTGTCTCCTATTCTCTTTACTCTACTTTCAATCTGTTAATCATATCTTCCATCTCTTTTATTTCACCCATATCAAGCCAAGATTTTTCTGTTATTGGGTAAACACCCACCTTATCTCCTTTTTCTACATACGCATTAATAAGCTGTGTAATATGATAAAATTCATTTTCAGGAATCTCATTGATTATTTCCGGTTCGAGTACATATAGTCCTGTGTTTACTTGAAAATTATACTCTGGTTTCTCAGTAATTTCTCTTATTCCTCCACCATTAGCAACGGTGATTACCCCATATGGTATCGTATAGCTCTTTAAGGAAGTTACCATGGTTATTTTGTTGCCGTTTTGCTTATGATATTTCATAATATCAGTATAATCAGCATCTACTAATATATCACAATTACTTAAAAAAAACGTTTGATTTAACGTTTCTTTTAGTAAATAGAGACTGCCTCCGGTTCCTAGAAATTTTTCTTCTTCAACATAAGTTATATTGACTTCTTCTCGCTTATCTTCTAAATAAGCTTTAATCATATTCTTTTTGTAATTTACAGTTAAATAAAAATTAGTGCAACCGAAATCTCTAAATTTGTTCATGATACGTTCAAGGATGGTTTGTTCACCAATAGGTATCAGTGGCTTTGGCAAAACCTTGGTATATGGATATAACCTTGTTCCTTTACCCCCTGCCATGATGACAACTGGTGTATTCTCTAGTTCACGAGTACTTTTACGAGGTACCTCAATGCTATCGCTCCAAAAAAGAATATCAACTACCCGACGATCTTTATTTAGAACAGGCAAGGCTTCTATCATGTGTTTTACAAATATCTGTTTTGCTTTTCTTATTTCATGCTCTTCTATGAATATAGGGTGAATATTCATGATGTTTTCTACTGCCGCGTCAAGATTGCCATTTTGTAAGATCCATCTTCTAACATCTCCATCTGTCACTACACCTATAAGCTTTTCTTCCTCAACTACTAATACAATCTTTTTTGCCATTTTATCCAAAGTCTTAATACCATTAAGAATAGTATCACTTTTATTTATACAATAGTCTTGTATCGCCATCTTTGTCACCTACTGTCATTTAATATAGTTTTCATGGCCTCAGCAACATAGGTTACTTCTTCAGTAGATAAATTAGAACTGCACGGTATATTAATCACATTTTGCTGATAATATAATGCTTTGTCTATATCATAGTGAATATCCAATTCATAAGGTTTCTGTAAATGTATAAGTTGCCAAATAGGCCTTGTTTGAACACCTTTTTCATGTAACTTACATATGAATTGGTCTAAGCTAATGCTTGCATTTTTAATCAATATAGAATAAAACCAATGATTCCATCTTATTTTAGATGAAGGTTCTAATACCTCCATATTGGAGCATTCTGAGAATATCTGCTTGTACAATTCAAAATTTCTTTGTTTAACGCTAATAAAATCTTCTAATTGCTCTAATTGTGCAACGCCAACAGCTGCCTGCAAATTGGTCATCCTGTAATTATACCCTATTTCATCATGCTTGTAATACAAAGGGTCATCCTTTGCTTGAGTAGAAAGATACTTCGCTTTTTCTAAAAGCTTTTGGTCTTTGGCAACCATCATGCCTCCACCACCGGTGGTAATAATTTTGTTGCCATTAAAAGAATACACCCCAAAATCGGCTATTGTTCCCAAGAATTTACCTTTATACCTTCCTTCCACAAAATAGCTTCCAAGTGCCTCTGTAGCATCTTCTATAACTTTCAAGTTATATTTCTTTGCAATCTGTATGATCTCTTCCATATCTGAAGCATTTCCAAATACATGAACAACCACAATAGCTTTTATTCTTCTTTTTGTGGTCTTATTGATTAATTCTTTATTAATATATTCACACTGCTGCTCTATAAAATTCCTAAGCTTTATTGTATCTATAGTTAATGAATCATCACAATCCATAAAGATAGGATGTGCCCCTAAATACTTGACGGGATTTACGGCTGCTATAAATGTTAATGTAGGAACAATAACTTCATCGTTTCTTTCTACTCCACTTAGTATTAAAGAAAGATGAAGTCCAGTTGTCCCACTTTGACATGCCACTGCCCTTTCCACATGAAGATATCTTTCTATATTGTTTTCAAATGCATCAATATAACTTCCTCCCGTAGATACCCATTCCTTTTCTATAGCGTCCATTATATACTCTTTTTCTTTACCTTTTAAATTGGGTACTGATAATGGAATACATTTCATTGTTCCATTTCTCCTTTAATAATAGTAATTGTATCTCGAATTGATTTACTTAATTGTTTATAAAACAGATGATTTAAGCGAACATATCTTAATCTTTTTTCTAGTTCACTTTCATCAATGGGTTGCTTATTATCATTGTCCATAGAGATTCTTATACGAATTTTTTCCATCATCATTTGAACAAGTTCTTTACCTTTTTCTATTTCCAAAATTTCTTTGTCTAATTTTCCTATTTTATTTGCAATACTAGCAATTCTATTTAGCCTAGTTCCTTTATGAATCTTATACTCATTAATAAGTTGTGCATAATACTTTTCTACTTTCAAGCTATAATATTTAATTTTTTGTAATTTTTCTAAACCTTCAAGTACATTCTTATCCACATCCACATCATCATTTCCATCTAAATGCTTATGAACAATAATTGGTTTTTCACACGAGTATTTATTCGTAGCCTCTTGAAACGTCATATGCAACGCTCCATCTATATAAGCTCCACCTTCTGTAGCATTAATAAAAGTAGTTTCAGGATGATTTCTAATATAAGTTTGAAACCATCTTAAAAAACCAAGCATAACATCATCTGTATATACCCATCCTCCATCAAATGCCTTTATACTTTTAAAACCATTTTTATTTTCTTCTGCTTTGATTTCATTTATACCTAAACCAATCTGACTATCTGATGCTAATTCACTATGATACTTATTATTTGTATACGCCAAATCTTGTCCAATAAACATGATAGGATTACATCCCATATACTGTGCACTACTCAAGCATAGAGTTGCAACTGTCCCGCTTATGCTTAGCATAGGATTAGTCTTAATTCTTATAATCTCATCTACTATACCCCTATTGTTCAAAAAATACGTGACTTCTTTACTCCCTTTAACGACTTTTGTATTAGCAGTTGATAATGCAATAAGAGGAACACTAAACTCTTTATGCTTGTAAAAGGTTTCATATATTTGCTCCGTTGGATCAACGCATGCTACAAAATCTGGTGTTACTCCTTGCTCTATTATAGGTGTCAAGGTTCGACCCATGCAAAAAATAATGCCTTTAAATTGCTTAATCACTTCAATGTTTTTTTGCAAAGATGGTCCTGCTGATACAATAAGTGCAGGTATATTTTTATATCTATTTCTGTGAACACTTAAATCATACCCTTGTTTCATTGCATATCGATTGCCTATTGCATTTTTAGTACATAAATTATCTAATCCAAATATAGTATTATTGTTAATAATAGGTCTCATTATATATTCATCTAAACAGCTAATAATTTTAGCATAGTATTTAGTATAATAAGTTAAATAGGCATCAATGGCTTTTATCTTAATATTATTAACTTCTATAGAAGGTATAAATCCTTCAAATAACTTCTCTATAACTGAAAAATCATAGCCCGAAAAGCATTTTATATTATCCTTATTAAAAATAGGTTCCCAGTCCTCTAAATTCATTTGCTCTTTTAGTAAGTTCTCATTTGGTTCAATAATAATAATCTTCGCTTCTTCTCCAACCTTAGATAACAGTTCTTGTAACATATAACC
>JAEXBC010000111.1 GCA_023457875.1 Bacillota bacterium
CGTATTATCTTGTCCTTTAAAGTTTTTTCATAAGTTTTCTTTTGCATGTGTTTTAACTCCTTAGTCTTTGAAATAATTATACAATCTATTTCTACTATGGTGTTACAACTTTATTATATCAGTTTAAGCTGACATTATTAACTATGAATTAGATACTGATCAAGATGGTTTAGCGGATGGATTAGAAATGAGACTGGGCACGGATTTTAATAATATAGATACAGATGCAGATGCCTTGCCAGATGGTTATGAAGTGTTTACTCTTGGAACCAATCCATTAGAGACTGATTCTGATAATAATGGTATAAGTGATAGTGATGAAGATTTTGATGAAGATGGATTAGATAACTTGCAGGAGCAGCAACTAGTAACTGATCCTCGATTAAATGATACAGATGCGGATAAATTGAGCGATGGGGATGAAATTAACGAGTATCACACCGATCCACTGTTATATGATACAGATGGTGATACAATAGGTGATGGAGATGAAATTAAATTAGGCCTTAATCCATTAGCGTCTAGTACTAATGGTGTTCCTGATAATGAATACATGATAGAGCAAACAGCATCTCAGGAAGCGCTTGAGTATGTTAATACTGAAGAAAATGCCTATGAATTATCCATTGATATGACAGCTTCAGGAAATGCGGCAGACAACATTATTGTTTCAACAAGTCAGTATACAAATAGTTTAGCTTCAAATGATGCCATTGTAGGGCAGACTATTAGTGTTGATTATTATAGTGGAAAGATTGAAAAAGGAACCTTATCATTTAAGGTTGATGCACAGGTTATACAAGACGCCACAGAAAAAGGACTTATAAATAGTGAAGCACAAGGCATAGAGAAATTCTATGTGTTTAACTTTAATGAAGATCTTAATATGTTGATTCCGGTGCCAACCACTTATGATCAAATCAATCGTACATTAGTTACAGATTTTATAGGTAATGGAACTTATTGTGTGATGAATGTGGAAAAGTGGCTTGTTGATATAGGGGCATTAGAGAATAGTACAAGCAATGTAAACGATAGTAATAGCACGTATTCATTATTAGCTACTAACAAACAATTTTCTACCGAATTAATGAGCCCAATGACATTTTCTGCTAATGAAAGTATTAGACCATTAAGTAGCAATGGTCAAAAAAAGGTTGACCTCGTTTTTGTAATAGACACAGGCTATACTATGAAGCCAGTACTTGAGTCTGTGAAAAAAGGAATTAAAGCGATTGTTAATATACTTATCGAAGACAATATAGATGTTGAGGTTTGCATTATTGATGTAAAAGATGTGAATCAAATCAATAGTCCGCAAGTTATACAGATTAACGGAACGCCAGCACCACAAGCAGAAGGTAATAGAGCCTTAAGCTTTACTAATGATATAGGGCATCTAGAAACGATAGTAGATGATTTGGCTGCTGAAGGTGGCTATGATTATTATACATTGGGTACTCAAATGGCGGGGGTGGCTTATACCACAACGTTACCCTATAGGCAAGGCGCTAATAAATTTGTATTGTTATTAACTGACAAGTGTACAGGAATTGACAATTATCATGGATATAGCACAATTTTTGAACTTTTAGATGATTTAAAGGCTAAAAATATTAGTTTTAGCGCGTCGTCTATGAATAGAGTTCTAGAGGGGTCTATTCCAGACAATACAGTGCAAAACTATAGGAGATACATAAATAGAGGAAATGGAATTTTTGTGCCACTTAGAAACTTTGATTTTGATGTTGAAATATTTACAGACTTTGTAGTAACTAATCTTATTGAACAAAAGGAATTTAAAATATTAGGAAATGTTGATTTAGAAGAAATTACTTTAGATGCACCATTAGTAAAAGGTGGTCAAACAGATTCTGATGAAGACAGTTTAACGGATAGTGAAGAAGTAGACTGGAGTTATGATCGTATATCATATACAAGCACGGGGTACGAATTACCAACTTTACAAAATCTATGGTTTGACATTGATAGGTCGTATGATTATGACATGGAGGACTTTCCTTTTTCAGCAGAATTTAGTCAGATTAAGGTATTGCCACTACTATCGCATCCTTTACAAGAAGATAGCGATAATGATGGTTTGACAGATTATGAAGATACTATGCCATTTAGAAACGATTATAAAGTAGTTTGGAGTAAAGTTAGTAATGAGGAACATATTTACTATTTTGGACAACTTAAGTATAGTGAAGACAGTTTAAGGTTAATTGATTATACTATTGCTACTAAACAATACATTGTTAAGGCGTATATAGATGGAGAATGGGAAATAGTTGATGAACAGGTAGAGTTTCAAAACATTGATATAGGGCAAGAAGTAGGCTCTTCGGTAATAGAAGCAAATATTACTGAAGAAGGAAAAATACAAATATCTCATCCTGATCAGGATATCATCTTTAATTTAGATCCATTTAGGAATTTTGCTAGTCAAATGATAGAACAAGGAATAGAAGATAATGATTATAGAAGATTAGGTATTCAAATGGGAATAATAGATTCTTGCCTAATGCCATACGATATGGGACTTGAATTATGGGGAGGGCCAGGTACAAGTGAACCCGTGAATTTTACAGTCATTCCATCTAGTTCAAAGATTAAAATGTGCGTTTTATCATTATTAGGATATGAGGAAACAGACTTACAAGAAAACGAAACCTATCTAATGGCAAAGATACAGACAGAAGAAATTGTAAGTATTGTATCTCTTGTAGGGATTATTGGGGGAGTTGCAAAACTAATAGAAGGTGGCATAAAGATTGTTGGAGGTACGTACTTTACATCCGGTACTGGAGGAGCATCAATACCTATTGCTATTGATGGTATAGGTGATGTAGCATTAGGGGTAGCAGGAACAAAAATTGCTTATTCCATTGGCACTAATTCAACTAATCAATCAAATAAAGACAAAGAGACCTTGAAAAAATTAAAGGGAAAATCTTTTGGTGAAAGTAGTGAAGTTGCTAAGCTTTTAGATAAGATGCCTGAATTAACCGGTACTAATAGAGAAAAGTTGTTATCTGTTGTACAAGACGCAGATTTAAACAAAATAGTTAATGAGCTTTATAGAGAAGGAGCCATAGTTGGAGACGGTGGAACTGCAGCTAAACTTGTAGAAGAATTTAATAATGGATCATCAAGGCATTTACAAAAAGCGATAGAGAGGTTGGGAAATCTGAACGATTTGGCTGATACAGGTCGATTAGGCTTGAATGATATGGATATACTAGATGCATTGAGAACTGATTTAGAGTACGCGATTAATTTATTTCAAAAATAGGAGATGTTAAAATGGATAAACAAACAGAAGAATTTTTTACGAGAATGATCATGTGGTTACCGGAAACTGAAATTGAATATCAAATAATGGAAAAAAAATATGGTAAAGTACTTGAGACAGTTGCTATTGAAGACATTTTTATGCCAGAGCTTATTAAGTTATTAGATTCAGATAAGGAAATAGAGCTTTTAAAAAATATATTTGATTATTTTGAGTTTGTATCAAATTGTGGTAATGAGCATTTGATTAATATTTTCAGCATAACAGTGCTGGAAATATTAGGAAATGACAAAAGAATACTAGATATAGCTAAAAAATATATGGGTCCAATGACAGTGCAACTTCAAATTGAAGCTGATAGAGATTTAGGAAGAATATGATACTATTTATTTTCAAGATAAATTATTTATATTATACTTTTTCTGTTACTATTCAGCAGTGAAAAAATAAGTAACGACTGATATACCGATTAAAATAGAGGACTTTTGGGCTAAATCGAAATTTTATTATGAATTTCAAGGCTCGAAAGTTCTTTTTTGTAAATTTTGTAAATTCGCAGTTTTTTGCCTCAAATTATGCATTACTAACATATTTATTTCAGATTTTGAAGGACTTTCTTCTATTAAATATGGGGGGTATCTCAATGCACCCCCGGGGGTACATTCACTTATTTACGCGAAATAGTTTCTTCACAACAACCTAAAGGCACATTGAGACTGTAGTCAAGCTGTCACGTTAAACACTAGTAATATCAAGGTTTAGAATGATTATGCTTTAAGTCTTTTTGTGCGTTTTGAGGCCTGTTTTTATTAAATTAATGTTCCTACAGACAGAGGGGGCTAGAGCAAACCACACGTAAAACGGGTGGTTTGCTCTAGCCCTATAAGGGCATATTACTGGCAGCGTCTAAAGACACTTGAATTGTGTGCCAACCGCATGATTTTCTCTGGCTTCCCCTAAAGGAGAGTTTTTTATTTAGCCTTTTTTATCGGCTCACCCGTAAACGGGTCTATGTATTCTTGTATGGCTTTTTTGTTTCGTCCAACTGTATTAGCATAGTATCCTTTACACCAAAATTGTCTGTTCCCATATTTATATTTTAAGTTGGTATGTCTATCAAAAATCATCAATGAACTTTTACCTTTTAAGTATCCCATAAATTGTGAGGACTTTCGGGCCAAATTGAAGTTTTATTATAAATTTCAAGATCTGGAAGTCTTTTTTGTAAATGCGTAAATTCGTTGTTTTTCATCTCCAATTATTGCCTTCGTAACCAAAATCTTTTATAATCATTTCTTGTATGAAAAATGACAACTGAGGTGAAGATGACTAAGAATTACTTAAAGAAATTTATTAAATATACAAAGAACGTTTGTTGTATAGAAGATGGGACATAGAGAATAGTTTGTTTAATAAACTAAAAACATATGGTGCTTAATGCATTGTTTCATGCATCACATAAATGCAATTGAAGCTATTTTATATGTGATGAGTATAGCCTCTAATCTGATGCAACTATTTATTTTTAAAAGACTAAGAGGAAATGAAATACATCAATTTACTCAAAAAGAAATAATTAGATTGTTGGAAAAAGAGCCCTATCTACTGAAATATAATAAGAAGTATATTTTTGATACCACATAGTAGTCGGATTAACCGAAAAGGAAGGGAGAATGTTGGGGTAAGAGGGAATTATATCTATTTTTATAAAACACTGTATAAGGAGTGTAAAAGAAAGCAAGAGTTCATTGAAAATTCATTAATTATAGTATAAAATCAAGTCAGAAGCGAAAGTGCTGATATTTAACTAGAAGTGTCTTATGGATTTCGTCCAAAGAGAGATGAAAAATAAGAGAGCATAAGTTCGTAGAGTTGACATTAGTGATTTATAAGGTATAATTAATGATATGTTTTGAAAAAGACAGAATTAAATCATAATTTCACAAAAAACAACAAATTAAGTGAGGGAGATACTATGGAAAAAAAATCGTACAATCCTTATGAAACAGCGCAAATTCAATTTGACAATGTAGCAGATAAGCTTGATTTGGATCAGGCTACGCGCCAAATACTTCGTCAGCCAAGCCGTGAATATCATTTCACAATTCCGGTAAAGATGGATGATGGATCCACAGAGGTATTTAATGGTTATCGTATTCAGCATAATGATGCAAGAGGGCCTGCAAAGGGAGGAATTAGATTTCATCCTCAGGAAACTGTAGATACAATTAAGGCACTTTCCATGTGGATGACATGGAAATGTGCAGTAGTAGATATTCCTCTTGGAGGAGGAAAGGGAGGCATTATTTGTGACCCACATAAACTTTCTTTGGGTGAGCAGGAGAGATTATGTCGTGGTTATGTAAGACAGCTTTCCAGAAACATGGGACCTATATCTGATGTACCTGCACCAGACGTTATGACCAATGGACAACATATGCTCTGGATGATGGATGAATATGAAACGATTCTTGGTGGACACTATCCAGGAGCTATTACTGGCAAACCAGTGGGAATGGGAGGGTCTCTAGGACGTACAGAAGCTACAGGCTACGGTGTGGTTTTTACATTAAGAGAAGCGTTAAAAAATTTGAACATTGACATAACAACCAGCACGGCCAGTATTCAAGGGTTTGGCAATGTAGCAGAATATGCAGCTCGCCTATACTCCAG
>JAEXBC010000112.1 GCA_023457875.1 Bacillota bacterium
CCTGCAAATTGCAAGAGCGCTGAATTTTATCTTTATATTATTTGAATTAGGTCATGAATTTGTTGCATTACATCTGCCCTTGGTCTTCCTGTACCAATAGGTAGCCATGTGACAGGTGGTATATCGAATGCCTGGGAGGAATCAAAACTATTAACCATTATAATAATCGCATCAATAGCTTTGCGTATTTCAACGATATGAAATGGCCAATTCTTAACAGCTGTCTTTCCTGCGATGATATCCTCTTTCCAAGTTGCAGGGGACAGATTGTAATAGCTACGAATCCTGTTTATAGCAGTTCGAAGCGTCTGAATATGCACTGCCTTTACATGTGTCACATTAGCGGTGATGATTTCAAAAGGTAATGCTAAAATCGTGAAGGTACGAACAACTTCTGTGCTTGCTGATTCGATATCACTGTCAAGACAACGGAAGGTAACCGTATGATTACCTGCAGAAAGCGGTTCAGCTTGGTAAATTGTCTTGACCCCATTACCAAGATAGCCGCTTACAGAAAACCGCTCAGGATTGTCCACGCTATTTTGCCATGGACCAGAATCAATCCTTACCTCCACTATTTGTGTTTGTCCATCTGGTTCAATTCCTGTTGTAATCATAAAACGTGGTGTAGAGTTATAAGTAAAATTGCCAAACATTGGACAGTCCACTACTGGTGATGCAGGTGGGCTGTTTTTCTTTACCATGTTGCTAACTACAAAGGCAGAAACTGCATCAAGTGCATCTGTAACACTGATTCGATAACGGGTATACCGACCAGCTATTTGTGAAGCATTTACCTGAAGGCTACCTGAGGTATTGCTTGAAATAATAGTCGTCAGTGCTACGTATGCCGACCAATTCACACCATCTGTCGATGTAGACTGTTGTATGACATACTGCTTAATCGCACTGGTTCCAGGTACCGTCCCACTCCATGAAAGATTTATTGTATTAGCTTCATATATAGGAGGGTTTGCGGCAAAAATAGACGGTGGTATGGGCAGTATGTTTTTACGAACAGTATTGCTGGAAATAGTCCAGTCTGAGTAATAATCCTCACCAGCCGTACCACGAGTTCTTATTCGAAACCGACGATAATGGCCACGTGTAGCAGGTGGACTGACATTTAAAATACTGCTTGTTGCAGAAGTATTGACGATAGCCAATGCCAACCAGGCACCCCAGTTGCTGTTATCATGTGAATCACTGTACTGTATTTCATAGGAAGTGATAGGGTTACCTGCACCGCCAGATGCTCCGCTCCAAGAAAGAGTGACATTTCCTTCAGATAATGTTGCACTTACCGTGCAAAGGGTCGGTGCTGCACAAGCTGTGACATTACAATAGATACTATTGCTGACTTTTTCTATTGAATAAACATCCAATGTATCAATTGTCCAAATACCAAATTGAGTATATGTTCCTGGAGTCCTTGAAACTATTGGGTTATAGCTCCCTCCGCTTGCCGCCAGTGTCAACGTGGTCAACACATTCCACGCACTCCAAGTACTATTATCCGTAGATGTGCGACTGGCAATTTGATATCCCTTAATTGGACTCGTACCGCTTGACGCTCCACTCCAAGTAAGCGTGATAGTCTCATCGCTATATGCTGCCGGTGAGGCAACAGCAGTCGTCGCTGGCTTTGGCACCGTATTTCTGCGGACGCTGTTTGTGGATACTTTCCAGCTTGAGTAATAACTAGCACCTGCTGTACCACGGGTTCGTACACGAAATCTACGGTAATTACCTCGGGTAGGAGGCGGTGCAACGGATACACTACCACTTGTCGCTGTGGTGGTCAGCGTAGTCAAGGCAGTCCATGCTCCCCATGTGACGTTATCTACAGAGTCACTATATTGAATCTCATAACTTGAAATCGTATTATTGATGCCTCCAGAAGCACCGCTCCAAGAAAGAGTCACATCCCCTTCCGCAAGTGTTGGAGAAACCGTACAAAGTGTTGGTGCCCCGCAAGCAGTAGTAAGCAATGGAGAGCTTAATACCGTATAGCTCGAATTGGTAATTACACCAGAGGATAACGGCAATCGGCCATCAGATACCACTTTGAATGTGACTGGCTGGGTTGCATTACCTGTAGTAGAAGCGCAGGTTACCGAAACATATCTGAGCCTTGGTGTGGTCCCTTCCCAATTATCTCCGTCCGCCGCTTTAATACTCACCTGTGAAGAAGATCCATTTACACCGTTTGAAACCGCGAATTTTCACGCGTTGCCCCACGCCCGTTTCTGGGGAGAAAAGTGGTAGAGATTTAGACCCCCCTACCCCAGAAACTGCAGAAAATCTCAAAAGTTAAGCTAATCTTAGGATTTCGTGAGATTTTTTACATCTATATAAAACCGTTAATCGGCATAGTTTTCAAATTTGAGTATTAACCCTTTTTTAGAAAAGAGGTGAGTGTTTTAATTTATCTGTCAGTCAAGCGAATGATCTGACAATTAGCTGTTATTCTATCTAACAGAGTCTGACAAAGATGTTTGTCTTCCACTGCATCTAACCATGCAGATATTTCACGATTGGTAATAAAAATGATACTTCTTGTTTCATTAAGAAAAGTAACTGCTCGATAAAAAGCCTGCAGCTCTGACCTAGTTGGTTCTAGATAAAATACATCATCAATAATGATCAGGTTGCACTCCCGCATATAGGAGAAGACTGCTCCTGCTTTTGGGTTTATATCTTTGTTCTCTACAATAGATACAAAAGTGTCAATGGATGCATAATAAGTTTTATGTCCATTATCGATCGCTGTTTCTCCAAGATGAACTGCAAGACTAGTTTTGCCTGTCCCGCATTTACCAAGCAGAATAACGTTATGTTCTTCATTGAGCCACGTCAAATGGGATAATTGCTTTATCTGCCATTCCAAACCTTTGTTTAAATTCGATAATTCAAATACCTTGTTGGGAAGTTTGCTTGCCCTTCTTAGCTTGATCTGCTTTTGTCTGGCTCGTATCTCTAGTTCTTTTTGTAATATCATCTGAAGATAATCTAGATTGGACAGTTTCTCATCATTCAAATCAATATATCCCCTGGCAATATTCCATAGATCTAGCTTCTTAGCCAACTCGCGGATTTCAGTTATATCAGCCATCAATTTCCCTCCTTATCTCCTTGCTACGTGTCAGGTGGTTGAAATACTGTTGATTTGGTAAGAACTTCTTCGCTATCTGCTCACCATGCTTATACATCATGTAGGCCAAAAGTTCATAGGCATTACAGCGTTCAGTCTCAATGCAGTATCTTATCCCATCAAGCATTTGCCCCATCGAATAAAACTTCGTCATGCGATTTAAGCGAATGCAATGGCTATTAAAATATTTTGGTTGTTCCTGTTCCATCCGCTGTATAAATTCCTGAGCGATTTCATGCTCTGCAAAATATTGTTTTATAAGAGCATGAGAGACCCTGTTTCTGTTATTATTTCCTTCAGGTTTGAATATCTGTCCAGTACCTTCTGTTACTGGATACTTAGCTAATAATTCATTAGTATCAGTATCATAAAATAGAAGTATTTCACCATCATCCTCTATACGTATGCGTTGATGTGCATCCATCACACCGACATCAATCTGATAACGATTCCCTTTATAGCTGACCACTCCATTGGAATCAAAGGATGCTACAGTACTTGATACCTCTGAATATGGTTTAACATGAAAAAGCTGTTTTTGTTCTTCTATGAACATTTCTCGCGGCACTTTTTTAGTCACAGTATGAACTCTCCCGTTGCCTTCTCTATCCAACCATGCAAGAGCTGCACTGTTAAGACTGTCAATTCCGGTATATACCCTCCCCTCCAGAAAACTTTGCTTAACATATCCAATTACCTCTTCTACCTTACCTTTACTCTGAGGATCTCTTGGCCTGCATAATGAAACACTGTAGCCGATACGCTTTACATATTTTTCAAAGACCGGTACAAATATAATATTACCTAGATTTTCGCTAACCACATAGACCCGATCAAGATCATATAGAATTGTCTGTGGTCTTCCTCCAAAATATTGAAATGCATAGTTATGAGCTTTTATGGCTGTTTCGGTCGTGAAGGGATCCGGTAAAAAGCAAACAAATTTCATTCTGCTATAACTCAGAACCATGCAAAAGAAATATACCCGCACAATTCGTCCATACATATCTTTAAGTTTATATTGACCAAAATCAGCCTGAGCTTCATATCCTGGTGGCGAGACTTCACGTGGCGAGATTTTCCGCTTACTGGTATGCTGATACCCATGCTGTTCCCTTAGAGCTTTCATATAGCGATAGAAAGTAGCTCGTTTAACTTGTAAATCAGGAAAAGCTTCCATTAATTTGAGATAGATATTCGTATCCCGGATTTGCGGGCATATTTTCAATTGCTCTAATATGTACTGTCGATAATTATCCATATGATACTTTTCCTGCTCAGCTTCCCTGGCATAATCCTCTTTGCTCATATTCCAGTATTTACTGACAGAAGTATAGGTGATCCCCAGCGCTTTAGCAGTCTTGGTCTGGGAAAGTCCAAGTTCTTTGTACTCTTGGATTTTTTGGTATTGCTCGATACCGATCATGTGTTTTCCTCCTTTAGTTTGTTATTAAAGCTAGAATACATGTACCAACGCAAGCATAGGCATCACCTCCTTGACATAATTTATAAACATTATTTGCATACAACTAAAAAACACCCATTAGGGTGTTTTTTTACATTAGGTCATAATACTGATTTTAATCCTGCAAATTTGTTATCCAACGTGTAAAAGGCTCTCTATGTCGCTCATACCACTGGCTCGTAGCCAAAAACTTCATTCCGTTAAATTCAAAAATCTCTTTCCAATAGCGGCCATACATTCCATCCTTAATTTGAACAGAAATATCTTTATCATCTTCAACTTTTCTAAGAAGTGGATAATCTATGTTCAGTACTTCTTTTGACCATTGCTTTGACAACATTGAGTTTAATTCTTTATCAGTAAATCGGTATTGCCTATTTGAAAGTTGCCTCAGTGTTTGTCGGACTAATTTCCCAATTTTGTCCTCATTATTGTAATCATATTGCATAGTATCAAATTCATCTTTCACCTTCTCATTTTTATGTAATGGAGTATAATCTGCTCTTAGATAAACATAATAATTAGTCAATTTTATATTAAACTTCTTGAGCAGCTTCCTTATAAGATTTCTTATGCTGTTTGCACTCAAATTAGTCCAGACATAAATATCAATGTTTTTCATTTTGGCATTTTTTCTATCAACATGCTTTTTGCTGAAATAAGAAATCTTTCTTCCTCTCATGGCAGGGTCATTAATAAACTCTGAAAACTTAGCAGCATCTATCTCTGCTAGCAAATCACATGTTTGCAGCAACACATCTTTCCAGTCTTTTGCTGGATGTCGATTATTATTAAATAAAAATGCAACAACCTTTTTATGGGTGAAATCTTCATAAAGGGTATGAGGTATAGAAGAATCAACTACATAATCCGAATAATTTGGTATGGTTCTCTGCTCTTCTATTTCATCTGGTTCTTCTTCAGGCTCTTCTTCATCAATTTCAGCATCTATGCTTATCAAAGTTGAATATTCATTAATTTCTTCTTGGATCTCTGCCACCGATTTAGAAAACTCCCACAATTCCATTCCTTTGTCAAAATCTTTATTCTTATGGAATTCTGCTATAGTCGTATTTGTGCTACTCAGCAGTCCATCCAATGCAAGGCTTAGTAAATCCAATGCATCAGAGATTTCAGTCGCATCCTCTGGAAAGTACAGCTTAATAAAGTCGATCAATTTGTTGGCATTAATCTGAGCCATTTTACACCATCCCCCTTTTCAATAAATGAATAATGCTTACACCTTCTTTGTTCTATGACTTATCCCAAATATATATTCTCATTATGCCATTCTAAATAGTGTGGGCTTGGAAGTTGTTCTTTTTTCCCCGGCAAAATTATCAACTTACTTCCATGGTGTGCATAGTACTCTTTTCCATTTCCAAAGTCTTCCTTGATGCGGCGACTTACCTCAACATTGAATTCCTTATCAATCGTTATGTACCCCCGATCAAACAAGGTATGAAAATCTCTTCTAAGCAGTAGACCATTATTAATTTCATGAGATCCATCAAGACTAAATGGTTTAATATGGGCTGCCTCTAATACGGGTAATGTTTTTTCACCAGTTATTGCACATCTTCTATGGTAAGCATCAGTAATAAGGATCTTGAAAGCACCCTGCCCTATTCTTGGTTTTATCTTCTGTTCTTTACCATATCGGCTATTTACGGAGTCTTCTCTCAGTAGATTTTTATTGAATCTCTGGCTATATAACACTTCCTGTATTTGTTGATATAACAGCTTTCCATAATGTTCAGAAGTATCGTACGTCTTACCTTGTACGATGTTTTTGCTCCAATTGTCCGGAACAGTGATCCAGTCATCTTCTTCTAAATAAAAAGGCATCGTTAATATAATACAGCCAATCTGAGGATCCGGATCAGATATGCGATTTGTCTTTTTATATTTGTATATCCTGTCATGTAACTCGAATAGACTCCTAGCTCCATTAGCTAATCCAAAAGCTTCCCACGCTAATGAAGATGGTAATATTGAGAACTTCAGAAAAAATCCACCGCCTACAATATAATCTTGTGGACTATGTAATTTAAATAAAAACAAATCACCTTCGTCAAGAGCTTTGAAATTTGTTTTTCCTCCAGGTTTCCAAAAGTTCACTTCGTCACAATCTGCCTTCTTTAAAGTTTTAAACCAGTCATAGTCCGTGATCCCAACATACATCTTCAATATCTTCACCAGCTTTCCTTTATACACCTATAACGCTCGTCGTTAATGTTTCTACGCCGCCGGATAAGTAGTATATACAAACTCATAAATCTTTCGGCGATATTCATTTAATAATCTATCATCGTAACTAGCAGGTAGTTCACTCCATAGGGTATCTCTGATAAGTATCTCGACTGCTGCCTTAGTCTCTTCCTTTTCTGTCCAATGATCCAATTCACTGATTTTATCCTTGATTCGTTCCAACAATACCTTGGCAAGCTTCTTAACCTTTTTAATCTCTGCCGGAGTAAGCGAGTCCTTAAAAAGCAAATCGTACATAGCCAATTCTTCGTCATTGCTAAATCCTTCCCGCACGTATCTTTTTTCCTCATCATCCAGATCATTCACGAAGTTAGTTAAGTCAATAAATGTTTTCTCTATGGCAGCTTTGTCCTGTTCAGCATTATATTCCTCAATAATTTTCTGATATCGTTCATAATAGTTAATACGTGATGGGTTGCGCTTCATCATATTATCCAACCTGTCATTGATAAGCTCCTGTAAATCTTTCATAAGAAGATTCTTGTTCTTAACACGTGCAAATTCCTGCTGCAATCGTTCGAAATCAATATGGCTGATATCAAAGCGGCGACTTTCAACTAAGTATCCACTACCATCTTCGTTTACATGCTCTGGTAGCTTAACAACTTTGATATATTCACTAACTATATTGTGCAGCTGAATCATTAAATCTGTATTATCCGAATGCTTCCTTTTTTCCTGCATCTGGTCATAAACTGCACTGATAGCATTTTTATAAGCTCGGTACTGATCTGTGACTTCTTGTTTTTCGACATACTTAAACAGTTTGAATAATTCCCTAGCCATAACTTCAAAACGTTTCTTCACTTCCTCTGAGACGCACATGGCATTGGCTCCCTCTTGAACCAAGGCCAACTTGTCAAAGTCAACTGCCTGAACGAGATCTGACAAGCTAAAACCATGCTGTTTCATGTATGCGATGATATCATTGGTTAATGCAATGATACGAGCAATCAACTCTGCTTTATCAGGAGCAGGATCAGATCCATCAGTACCGCCTTTAGTTTTTGTATAATCAGCCAAAGCCTTCCTCAGTGCTTTAACAACACCAACATAATCAACAATTAGGCCATTGCTTTTTCCCTCATAAACACGATTCGCTCGTGCTATGGTTTGCATTAAGGTATGTGCCTTTAATGGCTTATCCAAATAGATTGTAGAAAGGCATTTCACATCAAACCCTGTCAACCACATAGCGCAAACAAATACGATCCGAAATGGATTATCAGGATCCTTAAATTCCTTGTCCATTTCTCGTTTTTCCATTTTGCTGCGATGGGGTTTAATATCCAGTCCCCATTTTTCAAAAGTAGCTACTTCATTTTGTTCCTGACTGATAATAACCGCCATTTCTGTGTTTTTCATCCACTCTAGCCTACGGCTGATTTCCATGTATTCCTGCTGTGTGGCTCCAGATAGCGAAGATTCAATTTCTTTTATTTTTAGCTCCCAATATTTCTGAGCTAAATTAAACATTCGAACTGCAGTTACTTTATTGATACAAACAAACATGGCTTTACCCGTTGTCCACAACTCAGAGTAATGCTCTACAAAATCCTTTGCAATGGTATCCAAACGTTTTTCACTGGTAAGGACATGTATGTCCTTAGCTAGTTCCTGTTCTAGTTTAGCCTGCTGATTAACATCCAGATCAGCCTGTTCTATTGCATCTAGTAGTTCATCATTAATTTCAGGATTGTCTATTTCCAGTAGATCGGCTCTATTCTCATAATAAAGAGGAACCGTCGCTCCATCATCTACAGCACGCTTGAAATCATAAATGGAAACATAGCCGCCAAATGTTCTTTCGGTAATATTGTCATAAGCGAACAGCGGTGTACCTGTAAATCCAATACGGGAAGCTGTAGGAAGCAATGTACACATATTATCAGCAAATATACCATTCTGTGTACGATGGGCTTCATCTGATAAGACAATGATGTCATGGTTGGGAATAATTGGTGGTTCATCTGGTTTATTAAACTTATGTATCAATGTAAAGATAAAGCTTGGATTTCCTTTTAATTTCTGAATTAAATCTTCACCACTAGTAGCAATAAACTGTTTTGCTTTAGTGGTACCAAGTAAGCCACAAGCTTCAAAGGTATCACTAATTTGCTTATTCAACTCTTCTCGATCTGTCAGAATAACAAAGGTTGGGGAGCCTGCAAATTTTCGACGGATTTTCTGTGCAAGAAATACCATGGAATAACTTTTTCCACTACCCTGAGTATGCCAGAAAACACCCAGCTTACCATTGTTCAGTTTTCGATTCTTATAAGATTCAACAGCTTCGTTAACACCAAGGAACTGATGGTTTCTTGCCATGATTTTTGCCGTTGTACCACCAGAAGTATCAAAAAGTATAAAGTTTTCAAATAAATCCATAAAGTTTTTCTTATTACAAATACCTCTCAGCATGGTTGCCAGCTCCACAGAGCCGCTATCATCTTCATGTAGACGTTTCCAATCATTAAAAAATTCGTATTTACTACCCAAAGTACCTACTTTGGATTCCAAGCCATTGGACAACATAACAAAGGCATTGAAATGAAATAGCTGGGGAATGGTATCTAAATAGTCAGTGTAATTGCAGGTGTAGGCATCCTGTACATCTACATTTTGCTTTTTCAACTCTATAAAAAGCAGTGGAATGCCATTCACAAAGCCAACAATATCGGTTCTGCGACGATATAAATCACCGTGAATCTTCATCTCCTTTACAGCAAGAAAATGGTTCTTTTCAGGATCAGAGAAATTAAACACCCGGACCAACCTATCCTCCTGATCGCCGTTAGCTTTCTTAACTTTTATAGGAATGCCATCTCGAAGCATCCCATATTTTTCGCGATTAATCTGCATTAAGCTACTAGAGGATGTATAAGCAAGAAGTGTTTTAATAGCAGAATCACAATATTCTTCAGTTAGCCAGTCGTTATTTTCAAACAGTGCCTTACGAACGTATCTGGTAAAAACAATTTCTTTATAACTTTTACGCCCGAAGGTAC
>JAEXBC010000113.1 GCA_023457875.1 Bacillota bacterium
ATTGGGTGCCACCACCATATACTGTGCTTTGGGGTCCTGCTGATTATAAATTAGATAGGCCATACGATGTAGTGCAATGGTAGTTTTACCACTTCCAGCTACCCCTTGAACAATAAGAGGTGTTCGGCTTTCGCTTCGTATGATTTGATTTTGCTCTTTTTGAATGGTGGCAACAATCTCTTTGAGCCTACCACTTGTTGACTTATTTAAACTTTCAACTAAAAATTCCGTACTGTGCGCCAGCTCCTCCATCAGATGACCTTGTAGTGACTTTTCATCATGAATCTCAGTAAGTTCTCCCTCCTCAATCACATAGCGTCTTTTAAGAAGCATTTTCCCTTCCACTAAGCCATCAGGGGCGCGATAGGCCACCTCTTCATCCAGTCCCCCATAATAAATATTTGCCATAGGTGTGCGCCAATCTAAAACCAACATTTCTCCACTCTGACTGTCATATAGCCCAAACTTACCAATATAAACAACCTCTATCTCTTCTTGATAATGCTCTTTGAAGTTAATCCGCCCAAAATAAGGCGTCTTATTAACTTGCTCAAATTTACTTAGGTCTTCACTTGTCATTCTCTCCATTTGCTGCTTAAGGACAAGTCTTTCGTCAACGGCACTACTTACAACCTTACGAATTTCACTAATTTCTTTTTTTAGTGCTTCTTTTTCATATTGAAGTTTGCTACTTTGCGCCTTGATCCATGCTTTGGTTTCCTCGAGCTTTTGCTTTTCCTCTTTATAAGCCTCATGTTCTTTTGCCTGCATATTTCCCTCCTTCAATCCATTTCACAACGCAAAAAAGAGTCCAGGTCATAACCATTGCCTGAACTTATTGCATCATGTCATTTGTATTTTCTAGTGAGATGTCCTTTCATTATAGCACTACAAATACAATTTTCAATCTTTATTTTTCTTTTTCTAACAACAATATGAATTTCAAAATATCTTCATTAGCTTTCTCTTCCTGATCCAGTGATCAAGGACTCTTTTGTGAGTTCATTTAGTATACGATTTTTTTTAGTAACACCCAGTAGCATGGCTACAAAGTAGGCATTTACGGTATTGATTAGGATTTCTTCGATCACCCGAGGAATCCATACCGCTGCAAAGGGGATCACCTTCCATGCTTCTAGGATTGTCTCACGTAACACAACTGTATTAAGTGTGGTGACAACAAGTCCCGATACCAGCATCGTGATAAGAAGCTGGGGAACTTGCCCTCCTGATTTATCCTTAAGGCATTTTTTTGATATTAAAAAATCTGCCAATAACAACAGGATGCCAAAGACAGCGCTGCCGATAACCCCAGCTGTTACAAAGGTAATATAGGTTGCCAAATTTCCCGATGGATCCTTTGTATCGATGGTCCTTGCAATGAGCATTTTGCTCACAAGGTGCATATTGTCTGTTGTCATGCTTTCTCTACTGACTTGCTCGTAAAATGCAGGACTAATGCCATCATCAGCTAGAAAGGCAATATTACAAATGCCTACTAAAAGTAAAAGATTAGAACCCACGACTACTATCCTTCTCATTTTGACGCCGTCTTTGTTTCTAAGAAGGCCCCATAAAGCCCCTCTCATAAAGCCTCCCCCAGCTACAACCAATGTCATAAGGGGTATGTAGGTTCCCATGGGTTTTAGAAGGTAGCCAAGAACATCAGAAAGTCCAGCCACAATTGCTCCATACACCGGTCCAAATAAAAGGGCTGGCATGATAGAAAAAATACCCGAAATACTAACACTCATACCATTTTGACCAAATAAGGGAATGTAAAAAGAAAACGTTGTTTTTAAAACCAGTGCAATACTAAGAAAAACCCCAGATATTGCAATGCGCCTTATATATAAAGATGAATCTCTCAATTTAACTTCTCCTTTCTTTATCACACATATCATAAAAAGTTTGTCGTTAAATTGATGTATTAAGTTGCTATCATAAAAAACACCTCCTGTTATGCAGCACGGCTACATAACAAGAGGCATACTGAATATACCACTTCTTCTTATGTAACAGCGGGATGCGAACTTTGTACCGTAAGCCAATACTGGCTTTTCGTCCCTCTGACAACTCCCCGTTCAGAAGGCACTGCAAATCAACGATTCACGCACAAAATCCTACTCTGCTATAATTTAAAAGCATCTTTATGCTATCATTACTTCTTCATCCTGTCAATTTCAACTTTAAAGCACGTTATCCAATAAGCATCTTTGACTTTAATGTATTTGCCACGTCTTGTCCTATTAATATTTCAACAAGCTTTAACGCAAAGGGATAAGTCGTACCAGCTGCACGTGAGGTAATGATATTGCCATCAACCACCACAGCTTCCTTTGAAACCTTAGCTCCTTTTAAATCCTGCTCCATTCCAGGAAAACAGGTTGCCACCTTGCCTTCTAGTAAGCCCATTTTGCCTAAAATCGTTGGAGCGGCACAGATTGCTGCAATCCACCTATTCTCTTTAGCAAATTTTATAATGTTCTCTTGTAAACCCTTATGGGCTTCTAGTGTCTGTGTGCCCTGTAGTCCACCTGGGAAAATAATCATATCAGCCTCTTGATAATCTATCTCTTCATACAACTTATCAGCTATGACCTTTGTCTTGTAGGCACTCGTCACTTCTTTGCTACCTGTAACTGATACCTTTAACACCTCAACGCCTGCCCTTGTTAATATATCAGCGGTGGCAATTGCTTCAATATCTTCAAATCCATCTGCTAAATGTAAATATACTTTCATTTTTTCACTTATCCTTTCCTATCTTATCATCTATCACTTCGTCACCTACTAGAGATCAGCAATACTGAAGTCATATTCCTATCGTTCTATAGTTCCACGATAGGAGAAATATACGCCCTCATCATGAAGTACTGTTTTTCTGAGATAATAATCGTATTTCCCTCTCTTTCAATGTATCCTTCTTCTTTCATTGTTTTGACTGAGCGGTTAATGGTTTTGATACTTAGCCCGGTGCAATCTGCAATGTCTTGCCT
>JAEXBC010000114.1 GCA_023457875.1 Bacillota bacterium
TCAGCATAATAGAAATACGAACGATGAATCGATATTAACCTGCATGCCCGAGTGATGCTGATTTTGTAATCCGTTACTATTTCTGCTACAACGTCTTTCTTTACCTCGGGCTCTATAGCTTTTTTTCAATGACATCCTTTAGGATCTTATTATCTAAAGCTATATCAGCATACATCTGCTTTAGGCGACGATTCTCTTCTTCAAGCTCTTTCAAGCGCTTAATATGGCTTGAATCCATGCCGCTGTACTTCGATCTCCAATTATAAAGAGTAGCACGAGATATACCATATTCACGACAGATAACATCTGCAGATAAACCACTATCAAGTTGATTGACTGCTTTTACGATTTCATGCTCACTGTGTCTTGACTTTTTCATCTTTTATTTCTCCTTGACAAATTTAATAAGATTTGTCTAATTAGAAACAGTCCGACTTAAAGGGAAGCACACACTTCGTTTCCTTGATTCCAACCCGAATACGAAGATATATTGGGTATTTGCTATTACGCTTTATCGGCTTATCATTTCTGATGCAACTTATAATAGAATATTCTGCCATTTTCTAACTTAGTTCATTAACTCGCATGAACTAAGTTTGTTGGCAGTTTGGAGACGGCAAAATAATTGCCAAAGAAATAATGAAATCTAATCATTCATTTAGGAAAATCTTATACTTCGTTTTTATATTATTTGCAATTTGTACAGCATCTTGTCTTTTACAGATTTCATATAAAGGGCTAAAAATAGAAGCTTTTCTTGATTTGTTTACTGCAATACCTTCTTCAAATACTCTAATTGCTTTTTCAAAATCGCCGTTAATATAATATTCATATTCGCCTTCTTGAATTATGGCAAAAGATTCTTTATGAGGGTCTAATGATTCGTTTAACTCTTTCATTAACCTATTCAAGAGATTGATATCTGGTTTCTTCTTTTTATCACGAACTAAACTTCTAAAATAAGCAACAATGTAGTATGTATTTGTCGGATATTGCTCATAATTCTCCTCCGCTAATTCCAATGCGTCATCAAATAATTCTAACTTCTGAAGTACGATAACCAATTCTTGCCTTATTCTGGTTTTCATTTTTTCAGAAGAAACACTTCTATTCGCATAATTCAATGCTTTTTCATAAGAGGATTTTGCTTTATCAAGACGATTGGCATATCTAAAATAGAATCCTAATAAAAAGTATTTTGAAGCACTGTCAAAATCCTCAATCCAGTCAAAAAACTCATCATTAGAACTTCTTGCCATGGCTTGACACATCCAAAATCTTATTTCTCTTAAAACCTCTGGGTAAGTATTTTCTTTTTTCTCTTCCAAAAATCTCTTACACAAAATTACTACTTCAGGATCACGCTTCAACCGATATTCTTCTCTGATTAATTTTATCACAATAGAAGGTATTAAATACTTTGAGTTAACACCTTTTGGATTTGATTTTATTCGGGCTTCTATATCATAAACAAAACTTGTCAAATCAAAAGAATTATCACTGTCTTGAGAGTTGAAATATTTTATTAAATTCGTTTTTAAACGAATAGAATTTTCGGTACTTAAACTTATCTTATATCTTTCTAAATAGTCAGAAACAACTCTATTTACAGCAATATACTGGTTATTGCTCCCATATCTTTCAATAAGTGAATAACAATATAAATCTTGCAATTTTTCATCAATATCAGCTATGATTTTTTCAGATATTTCATTTAATATTTTGAAGGTAATATTAGGAAAATTCGACAATAGTATCAAAAGGTCTATATAATCTTGAGATGCAAATTGAGTTAATAACAATTTTATTTTTTCGTCTGAACTTCGAATCACTTTTTCTAGATTATTATCCGCATAATCAATAGATTCATCTTTTATCATATCAATTAAATTGAAAATAATCTCTGGTAGCCCAGGTAGTTTTTGTAAAAATTTATCAGTCTTAGTGGCGGATAATCTAACATCTCGTCCATTAGAATAGGCATTAAACAAAATAGTTTTTTCTTGGTTTGAAAGAGGTTGTACGACTAAATTTATTACTTTCTTCTCACTCTCTTTCTCACTTCTATTAAGGAAATGGTCTGATGCAATAAATAAATGTAATTGACTACATAACTCTTTTGAGTTGATAATTTCTTTGATCCAATCATTTAATGTACCATTTGCCAAAACAATACAATCTTCATCTTTGATAAATATTTTCTCATTTTTATTTGCAATAGCATTCATTAATTGAGTAGCAATAAAAACTTTCTCCTCCTTGGTTTTTGATAAAATATCCAATAATGTTTCTTTATCATATTGTAATATCCAATCATTTAAAAAAGTAATGAACCCTTCAATACTTTCTCCATTCTTCAATTGAAGAACGGGAGGATTGTAAGTTTTAGGTTTAGTTTTGGCTATATCAACTAACAAAAACTCTTTAAGCAATCTTGTTCGTCCAATTCCAGAAGGAAATCCTGAAATGATTATAGCTTTTTTATCAGCCGAATTTGAACTATAATACCCAGCTCTGATTTTTGCTAAATCATCAAGCCTAACCATAACTGAATTATCTCTCGCTTTTAGACTCGGATTTACCTCCCATTTTAGTTCAATTATAAATTGACTTACAAGTCTATCCACGAAAATAGGAGTATTAGTTCTCTCTAACTGATAATTTAAAATCCATGGGTATTTTAATTTCACATCATCTACTGTAATTTTATCCCCTAAGAGAAAAGGCTTATAGTGCTTAATAGCTCCTTCAGATAATAATCTTTGTATAATTTGCAGTTCCATCTCAATATATGGGGCATGAAGAGCATCATAAGATAATAATGAAACTACAATTGGACATAGCTTTATTTGTTCCTCTATTTCTTTTTCGAGCAAAGATGCTCGTTCAAAAGAATATTTATCTAAAATAGCAATATCACGTCCAATAAGGTTAACCAAAATGTCAGTGAAGTCCGACTGCTCCCAAACATATGAGATAAAAACTTTTATATTCATGGTATCAATGATTTATATATAGCCCCAAAATTAACAATTAATTTATTAATTCTCATGAAGAATAGAATAATTTCATCCATATAAATAGAGGGTCGCAAAAAAGTATCGCAATTTTTCAATATAGAGCAAAGCATTTATTTCATTGGGTTTTCGAGGTATTATTAAGGTTCTAGAATTGAGCATGATAAAATTCAATTATCATATTATCAAACATATAAGTCGTTCGCCAAGACTCTCTCACTTTTTTTGTTTTATCCCATCTGCAATGGGTTTCAGCAAGATTTGACTACAACCTACATCCTGCGAAAAATGGCAAAAACTGTAGAGCGTTTGTAGATCGGTGGCCTTAAAATAAGTGAAAACGGTACGAAAGTAGAACGGTAATGATAGCCATTAAAGTATATCTCAGAACCTACACGAATGATAATTCAGACATCGTCTGGATAGCATTCTACCTTAATAGAGCAAAAAATACGATTTCTACTCGGGTATACGTTGAGAATGAAAATTGGAGCGTGAATAAACAAAGAGCATAACCAATAAACAACAGGCACCGTGCAGCTACCATAAGTTATAAAAACAGAACTCTTCAAAATAGACCAAACGAACCTTTGTGAGGGGAATCTTGAATTTCTAAATCATACCAAATATCCTTCTTCTTATTATATATTTAAACGAGTAGAACTAATTTTACAAATTCACCCCTTGAGATCATGAATCAGACGAATCTTGTCAAGAGCAGTTTTATATATTATTAACGAGTAAAGAGGGAAGCAACAAGGAGCAGCAAGACTTTGGTAAAACATAACCAACTTTTTGAAAAACATAACCAACTTTTCCAAAAAGATAACGAGCAATTTTAAATCATAAACCGTCTTTTGGGTCATGATAAACCGTCTTACGGCCATAACACGGTTTCTCAGGAACCTTTTGCTACCGTGCAAACCGGCGCGACATGCCGTGTGAATGCAATCATAAACCGCTAAGACATAAAAAAAGGCAAGAGTACGAACTCCTGCCTTTGCGCCTATAATAATTTGAATATACTATAAGATTATAAGTA
>JAEXBC010000115.1 GCA_023457875.1 Bacillota bacterium
CAAAACACGATTGGTGGTAATGATGACCCGTTCTTTTAAGTTCAATATATTGGCTTTGGCAATTTCTGGAACCAAGGTGGTTGAAAATGCTGTTAAAAAAGCAGAGGGAAAAAATAAGATGGGCAAAACCATACCCTTCAATATCCCATACATACTCATGGATTCCTCAAAGGAATTACCAAACTTTTTTAATCCTGCTGGAATAAGGATGTTTTCAACGGACATAAAGATATAAGCAATATAAGCGATGGAGGCAATGGGAAGTAGAATATGGAGTAATTTACTAAGTAGACTCCTTTTGCTTTTTTGCGGCAAGGACGAAGTGTGCTTAGCATGGCGCCTTTCTATAATAAACAGTGTACCAAGATAACTCCATGAAACCATCTCACCTATAGTCATACCTAAACCAATGGCACCATAAGCATGGGATAGTCCACGGGGTGAATAGATCTTAACTAAGGCCACAATAAGGATGAGCTTAACCAGTTGTTCAATAATATCACTGCTGGCTGGATAAACGGTTTTTTTTGTGGCATAAAAATAGCCCTTAAAGCAAGAGGAACAGCTGATGAAAGGGATACTTAAGGAAAGCAAACGAAGGCCAATAGTAGCATGGTAGTCATGGATAAACTGGTTGGATAGGTAAGGCGCATAGATGAAAAGCAGTGTACATACTAAGAAGCTTAAGCTTAGTGCAAAGGTAAAGGCTAGCTTCATAATTTGTGAGATGCTTTTAAATTCTTTGGTTCCTAAAGCCTCAGCCACTAATTTAGATACAGACACGCTAAGACCCGCGGAAGCAAAGGCTATAGCAGTGGTATAAATGGACATAATAAGTGTATAAATGCCAATTCCCTGTGAACCTAATATATGTGACAAGAAAATAAGAGAAATCATACCAATTGTTCGGGTTAAGAAAGAAGTAGCTGTTAAAATAACAGTACTTACCATAAGACTTTGTTCCTTCATGATTTGCCCCCTTTTGTGATAACGAAAAGCTATATATCCAAGTATATGACGAAAGGGACAAAAGTATTTTAGATTTAATCATGAAATGAATAAGGAATATTTTCGCTTAAAAGTTGTGTGGCTGTGGTATAATATGAGTAATTAGTGAGTACTTAATGACATCGATTCATGAATGTTAGGGTGAATAAATATTAAAAAAAGTTAAGAATTGAACAAAACAATGAAAAATAGGGTATAATAAACAGTGGAAGAATATATAGAAAATATAGAGAAATAATATATAGAACGAGTCTATAAAACTATTGGCAGGGAGGTTTAATTATGCCAACAATTAATATGCTATCCTCAGCAGATAAGATAAAGGGTCAAGGAGTAGGCTCTGCATACTTAGAACAGTTGAATTTAGTACAAACTGGATTAGGGGACCAATATTGCATAGATGTAAATAAAGTAAAGTGTGCGGATATTATGCATTACCATACCATTGACTTTCAGTATTACTTGAGCTTACCTTTTGTAAAGGCAAAAAAAAGTCTGACGGTGGGAGCAGTTCATTTTTTGCCAGAAACAGTAGATGGAAGCATTAAACTTCCCCGTATTGCAACTGCTACGTTTTATCGATACATTATTGACTTTTATAAAAAAATGGATTATCTGGTTACTGTCAATCCTAACTTTATTGATAAACTAGAAGCCTATGGCATTCCAAGAAGTAAGGTAACCTATATACCTAACTTTGTTTCTAAAGAAAAATTTTATAGGATGGATAAAGAAGCTAAAGTAGCCCTAAGAGCTAAGTATCAAATTCCACAAGACAAGTTTGTGGTTTTATGTGCAGGACAATTACAAATTAGAAAAGGCGTTTTTGAGTTCATAGAAATAGCAAAAGCAATGCCAGAGGTGGAATTTATTTGGGCAGGCGGCTTCTCCTTTGGCAATATTACCTCTGGATATAAAGAAGTAAAAGCATTGCTAGAGAATCCTCCTAAGAACGTTAGATTTCTAGGTATCGTAGAAAGAGAGTTAATGAATGAGCTTTATAATATTACGGATGTGTTGTTTTTGCCATCCTACAGTGAACTTTTCCCGATGATTATTCTAGAAGCAATGAATTGTAATGTGCCTATTTTGTTAAGGGATTTAGATATCTATCCTAATATTTTATTTGACTATTACTTAAAGGGAAGCAGTAATCAAGAGTTCATAGAGCATATTAGAGAGCTTAAAGATAATCCTATGGTTTATGAAAGGTATGTAAGAAAGTCTTGTGAAGGCAGCGAGTTCTATTCTAGAGAACACATTCTTTCCATGTGGCAAGAGTTTTACGATGAAATCTTATGTGATCATAAGAAAATACTATTAGCAGGTGGAGAAATTACTACATGAAAAAATATTTATGGAATATTATTGGAGTATTGGCGCTGGGGCTTATCATGATATGGATTCTCATGCGAAATGAGAATCCTATTGAAATGTTAGGGTATATTCGAGCCGTTGCGCCAAGATGGATTTTAATGGGGTTTGTATGCATAGGGACATATGTGGGCGTAGAGACCCTTATTCAGCATATCTTAGTGAAAAAGATGCAAAAGCACAATTCTTTGTGGAATTCTTTTAAAGTAGTGATGACGGGGCAATTTTTTAATGCCATTACGCCTTTTGCTTCAGGTGGGCAGCCAATGCAGGCTTTTATAATGGCAAAACAAGGGGTGCCAGTTGGCACCTCTGTTAGTGTGCTCATGACTAAGTTTATTATTTATCAAGTGGTACTAACCATGTATTCCCTAGTGGTACTTTTAATAGAAATGAAATTTTTCTTTACCCAAGTCCAAGGCATTGTCTATTTATCTTTGTTGGGTTTTCTATTAAATGTTGGGGTGGTTGCGATTTTGATTGCTTCTGCTTTTATGAAGCAAAGGCTCAAGCGAGTGGCTTTTTGGGGAGTCAATATCCTAAAGAAGCTTAAAATAATCAAGCATCCTGCTCCTATAAAAAGAAAGATTATTTCTCAAATAGACTTATTTAATAAGAACATTAGTGTAATGAAAGGAAATACGCTGCTTTTAATCAAGGTGTGTTTATTGACTTTTTTACAACTAACAGCTTATTTCTTGATTCCTTATGCTGTATATAGAGCCTTTGGATTAGTTGGAGCTAAGATGGTTCTTATTGTATCGGCTGCAGCTTTTATTGTGATGATATCTTCTTTTATTCCTGTTCCTGGAAGTTCAGGAGTTGCAGAAGGTAGCTTTTTTCTGTTTTTTAAGTTGTTTTTTCCAACATCCATTTTGCCAGCAGCAGTGATTTGCTGGAGAGTGATTACTTTCTATGTGCCACTATTTATAGGGGGCGTGATAACGCTACTGCCTAATCAAAAGATAACGCACTTTGGTCACCCCAAAATATAATTTGA
The DNA here is from genome assembly GCA_023457875.1 of Bacillota bacterium. Taxonomy (GTDB): domain Bacteria; phylum Bacillota; class Clostridia; order Lachnospirales; family Cellulosilyticaceae; genus Cellulosilyticum. Next base: position 3,383 of record JAEXBC010000115.1, read on the forward strand.
GAAATAAGTAGCAATAGTATAGGCACCATAAACACCAGCATTAAATAAAAGGTGTCTGGTATGAAAGGGGCTTCAAAAAGTTAGAGTTAAAAACCTAATTTTTTGAAGACCCTTTTTCATTGTCAAACCTTATCACCATTAATTGGCAATCTAAAAATAAAATCCTGTCTAACCTAGAAGAATAAAACCTTTTTAATTGACCTATAATAGGTTTGTTGATTATTTAATATTAGTTAGAAAGGAAAAGAAAATGAAAAAATATGTTTGTACGGTTTGCGGATATGTACATGAAGGCGATATGCCACCTGAGAAATGCCCAATTTGTAATGCAGGCAGTGAAAAATTTATGGAACGTTCAGAAGGCTTACAATGGGCAGATGAACATAGAATTAGCATTGCACAGGGCGTGGATGAAAAAATTCTAGAAGGACTACGTGCTAATTTTATGGGAGAATGCACAGAGGTAGGAATGTATCTTGCCATGGCCAGACAGGCTGATCGAGAAGGCTTTCCTGAGGTGGCAGAAGCTTATACGCGTATTGCGTATGAGGAAGCAAACCATGCGTCTCGCTTTGCTGAACTATTAGGAGAAGTTGTAAAAGCAGATACCAAGGCAAATTTACAGGCTAGAGTGGATGCTGAATATGGGGCATGTCAAGGCAAAAAAGAACTTGCTACCCTTGCTAAAGCTCAGAATCTTGATGCGATTCATGACACGGTACATGAAATGGCTAAGGATGAAGCACGTCATGGATGTGCCTTTAAAGGTCTTTTGGACAGATATTTTAAATAGGAGGAAGGAATATGCCAAGAATTGATTGTAGTGTAGGAAATTGTTCATATAATAAAGAACAAGTATGCCATGCAAGTATTGTTAATATTGGAGGTAAGGGTTCTAAGACAACAGAAGGTACTTGCTGTGGAACATTTCTAAATAAATTAGGTTATAGTGATCTAGCTCAATATACAGAAGCTAGAGGAGATACAGATGCTATTTTGTGTAAGGTTGATACTTGTGTTTACAATAAAAAAGAGCACTGTAGCCTAAATGAAATAGAAGTAGGAAGCTTAAAAGAAGTTGAGGTATATACCGAAACAGATTGCTTAAGTTATGAAAAGAAATAATAAATAAAGATAAAAATGGGCTGTTGCACGAAGAATCCATACTACAATATACTGTATGTAAATTTCTTAGTGTGATAGTCTTATTTTTGTGTGCTCATTTTTTAATACAAAGTGTTAAGTAGATAAATGTTTTTGTTTTATGCCTACCTACTGGGCAAATAGAGTTTTAACTTATTTGCCTGTAACATATAATACTTTAGCATAAGATTTAAAATAATAGAGAAGCAAGAAAGTAGGATGATATAATAGGATTATATTATAAGTAGGCTTGAAAAACATGAGTGTTGAAGGGGTGGGTAAATGAATTATTTTGATCTGCACTGTGATACAGCCACAGAATGTTTTGGGAAAAAACAAGGCTTATATAGAAACCAACTACAACTTAGTCTAGAGAAGGGAAGCATATTTAAAAATTGGGTGCAAGTCTTTGCTATTTGGATCAGTGATGAATTAAGAGGAGAGGCGGCTTATCAATATTTTAATGAGGTTTATAAGTACTTCCTAAAGGAAATAGAGAAGAATAATGAATGGATAGCCTTTTGTACCACCAAAGAGCAAATCAATTCAGCCTTACAACAAGGGAAGAAAGCTGCCCTTCTAGCTGTTGAAGGCTCTGCTGGTTTGGGCGGGAAACTAGAACGTGTTGAAGAATTTTATCGCAAAGGTGTTCGCTTGATGACCCTTACCTGGAATGGGTCCTGTGAGGTGGCAGATGGCTGTATGC
>JAEXBC010000116.1 GCA_023457875.1 Bacillota bacterium
CTTCACCCCTATAAAATCATCAAATTTTTCAACACTAAGGGTTTTATTCTTCCCTTTAAAGTGAACTTGTAAGCGCTCACCCTTCATAAACATTTCTGGATAAGTTCTGTCATAGGATGAAATACTCTGGCTAGTCGCTCTCGTTAAATCAAACTGCACTGTATCAGCTGCACTAAACTGCTTTGCATAGTTGGATAAAGCCTTACCTGGAATCTCATAGTCACTTACATTTGTAACCACCTTTAGAGCCATTCCACGATTAATCAGGGTATCTACAATACGTTTATCCATCTTGATACGTCTAATATCCGCATCATATTTATTCTTATAGTCCTTCATCGTAATGGTGAAGAAATAAGACTTTTTGTTAAGCATCTGGGAAATAATTTTAGCATTATCAACTATTTCATAGGTCCATACACCCTGGGAATAGGTTTCTACAACAGCTTCTGGATAAATAACAATATTGTCATTTTCTCCACCATCGTACTCGTCATTTGAAGTGCTAGTGATAATCCTTACAGCCGCGCAAAACTCTGATTCTTTTACAATCACCTTTGACGTTTCTGAGTCAGTAAAGGTAAGTACTGTTTTTACTCTCACATAGTAAGGTTTATTGGCATCTAATCCCGTAATCTTAACTAAATTCTTGGTTAAAATCGTATATGATCCTGAAGTTGACCCATCTGTTTGTATTAAAGTGGAATCTAAAAACTCTGGATTATCAGCAAACTCTAGTACGTAAGAATATACTCTACCACTATCCTTATTAGTTGGGGTATCAGGCTTAGGTGTTGTATCTGGTTTATCAGATTTATTTTCCACATCATTTACATCTCTAATCCATTCCACGGTAATATAATCTGAGCTAATCGGCTTAAAATCTTGTCCCGCCTCTAAAATCGTCTGATAAGCGGCTGGTCCTAAACCTCTTGGTGTATCAGGTGTTCCAATATCTGTGGTTTTTTGCGAAATCGGATTACTCCAATGAGATACCTCTTTTCCTTGCTTCTGTTTAGCTCTAATCCAAACATTGTACGTTGTATCAGGCATTAAGCCAGTAATTGTTGCAATAGCTTTTGCACCATTTGATACATAGTTGCTATCTCCTACATTATTAGAAAATGAGACTGGCCAGCTAGTAGCTGTGTCTGGATTTTCTAACCTACTATACACCACTTCGTAATCAAAATCTTGATTATATACCCACCATACAGAAACACTACTATCTGTTACGCCATTTGCGTTTAGTACTGGTACTGTTGGCAGAGCCTCTGGAGGCGTATATTCAGAATCTGTGGTACCAATAACAAAGCTTGGAAAAGTCTGTATCAGCTTCGTTCCATCCTCTAGTGTACGATATGCTCTAATAAGAATAATGTACCTTGTATTGGCTTTAAGGTCCACTACCTTAGTTGCTTTCCAATCAAGAGCATCATTATGATTCACGGTATCTGGTCTAATAGTGGTCCAGCCTTCTGTCGTAGTACTTTCATTTTCCACAATCCATTTTTCAATTTTAATCGCACTAGGTGTGGAACTATTACTTGCCTCCTTATTTAATTGAAGCACCACATCATCATACAACATGGCCTTAACTTCGTATTTTACATCCTCGCCTAAGGATACAGCCCTGCTTTCATACTGTGTATTAAAATCACTCACCAGTGACTTAACCTGACTCAACTTATTTGCTGTAAGTAGTTCATGCTTTGTTAACTGAGGCGTTCCTTTAAACTTAATGGCAGGTGTTCCTCCAGTAAATACAAGACTATTCCATAATTTTGCTAAAAAGTATTCTTCAGCATCACCACTATACAACTCGGAATTTTTAGCCTTAATCTCATACCAGTCTTCTAACCATTCAATGGTTATTGATGATTTGTCTATTGATCCCTCTTGTATGCGTAAAGGGGGTTTTCCCAAAACTGGTGGTGTTGAAATGTCCCCATTTTTATTAACAGTAATTGCTACCACAGTAGGTTCAGATTCTATATAGGTTCCACTATAATCTCTTTTTGCCACAAGTTTAATATAGTATGTTTTATTGGTAAGTAAGTTCGTTACTGTTCCACGCTGATTAATATACTGTGTGAGCAAATATTTAAAACCAACTACCTCTTTACTAGCTTGCGTTTTAATAAGATGATCCTCTTGATTATTTCCAATCGTAAAATCTTTCACAAGAGGTGCTAAGGTAACATCCTCTAGCATCGCTTCTTCTTCTGCTACCCATATATCATAGTTTAAGTCATAATCTGTTTTTATGTTTCCCGCTACATCCTTCTTAGTAGGTGCATCCCATACAAGTTGTATTTGTAATGGATTAATACTTTTCACATGAAAGGTATTCTTCTGCATATCTTTTACGGGGATATCGTCATTTTTAACTAAATAATCACTCTTCGTAGTACTTAACTTGTCTTCATTAATTGTAGAACTATATGGCTTTGGAATTTGAGGTTTTAGCGGTTTTTCTCTAAGCTCATAGGGTACATACTGTACTTCATTGGTTTTAATAGACTTGCTTTCCCCTGAGATAAAGAATTCCACATAATAGTAACTTATTTTATTAGGTTCATCATGTTCAAATCTACCACTATCGGATGAAGAAAGATCGTTATTATAAATGGTTCCAATTAATGAATAGCTTCCTTCACCTTGCATCTTTCTCCAAACCTTAATACTGGAGATTTGTCCTGTCATCCATGAACGTACATCCCATGATAATTCAATTCTTTGATGGCCGATATTATTTACGTTTAGTTGAATGCTCTTAGTGGCATTTACAATTTTAGGAGTAGCTGTATTCACGCTAACATTTGCCCATGAATCCTTTAGAAAAGAATCTGTAATTCCTTTGACAATAACGTAAGCTGAATATCTTTGTCCTGGAATCGTATCATCCAAAACATACTTAACTTTCTTAACCCCTTCTTCTGTAAAGGCAACCATATCATTTGCCTTAAGGGTTACCTTATTAGATCCAACTCCCGCATCATTGTTAACTGTACCATCCACTTCCTCTTTAGTGGTTGCTTCCTTTGCAATATATACAAGTTCATAGGTTGCACCAGGAATATACTCCCATATAACCTCAACCTCTCCATCCTTTTCCCTTGCAATGGTGTCAAGATCCGTTACGAAATATCTAGTAGGATTTCCACTTGTGGAAGATAAAGGTGCTTTTGTCCATACCTGGCCATCGTCTGAAACATGATAATGTCCAGGCACAATACTAAGCTCATATAACTTACCATTCTTAAATAATGTCTTATCTTCAAGAAAATTCTCTAGCTTAACCTTTGGTCTTGTTTCTCCACTAGGTAAGCCACTTACTGGAATGGAGCCAGGAACAACCCCTCCTGTGGAATCCTTGAGACTAATATCATAAAATGCTGTAGAATGCTCTTTATCTGGAAGAGCTGTGTTATTTACTGTAGCAAAGCTCACACTTGCACTTGGAATAATGTTACCCGTAAGTTCATTAGCCGTATGACCTACTTCAACATGATCAAGACCATTCATAGGCAATCTTTCCTGAGTATCTGCAAATACGTTGCTATAGCTCATCATCATGATAAAAGCTAATATCCCAGCTATTTTTTTGCGTATTTTCATCTTCCTTTCCTCCTATTGCGCCTGCATTTTATAAAGTATTTTAATAATTTCTTCTGCAGTCATTTCTTTACTTGGAAGAACTTTTGAATTTGGATTGTCCACTATCTTCAATTCAACGGCAGCATAAACATAAGTGCGATAAATGCTTTGGAAAGCACCTATGTTTTGTACGCTTTGCCTATTTCTAATGCTTATTGAGCCTACTGACCGATTACGGTTCTTTTCATAAACCTGCATAATAATATAGATTGCTTCATCTTGCCTAACATTTTTGCTAAGTCCAATACCAGTGATTCCTTTAATGCCCGCATTCTTTAAATAATTAGTATAATCCACGCCTCTTTTTGCGCCCAGCACCCGTGCCGCTGCTCCATATAACTGTTCTTTGGATACAGCTGTTTTTATCCAATAACTATCAAGCTTAAAGAAATCTGTTAAATTATACTTACCAATAAAGCTTTGGTATGGTGCCAAAGAAGGAACTGTAGAAATCAAGTCAGCCTGTCCTGTAAAAATATATACGCCAAGCTTGTCCGCTTCAATACCAAACCTATCGCCAATTTGATAGCTCTCTATTGGAGACCATCCTCTATTGTAATAATACGCTTCTACTAAAAAAGCATCCGTCTGACTGGTCAGTAAAATATTTTTCTCAATTTCACTTACGCTAACCGTATCTTTAATCTGGCGCTTCATGATTTTTGAAACTTGCTTTGCATGATCCTCTTCAATATCTTTTATGGCTTCATCAATTAAATCTTGGAGTACATCATCAGCAATCACGCCTTTATCAATCTTCTTTTCTAATTGAGTAATAAAAGATTTGCGTTCACTATCGATAATTTTATTTAATGCAATCATAATATCATCTTCAGTTAAGCGCTCCTGCTGTTTCATGTAAACAAGTTCCATGTCAATTCCTAGCTTTGGTGATAATGCACGCTGTCCATTAATCATTTCTGATGTTTTTTGCACATCAAATGTTATTCCAACATAATAGTCTTCAATCCCATTATCTGCAATTTTTTTAACTGCTTCTTTAATTTCCTCATTTTCACTAGTTAGCGTATAGGGCCTAATGCTCATAGTGTTTGTACCAATAGTTATATTAAGAACTGTACTTGTGTTATTATCATTTACAAATGCGGCTGCTGGTAGATAGTAATAGAGTGAGTTCGTATCTTCGTTTGAAACTAGGTTATACTCCTTTAAAAGTCCTAGCTCCGTCATCAAATAGCTTTCTCTATACTTATAACTACTATCTTCTTCCACTACCCAATAGGGTTTTCTTCTTAACTTCTCAACCGCTTGATCAAATTTCTTAAGATACTCTGCATACTTACTGTCTTCTTCTGCTTCGCCCTCATCATAGTCGGTTCTCGTTGTTACCTTATCACTATATAAAGAGGCTGGATAGTTTCCATCTTCTAAAACAGCCTGTGTCTTATCAATAATTCTAACTTTGATATCATAACGTTTATTACTTTTTAAATCTGTAATCTTATATACAAAGTGTGTATATCCCTCTGGTGTAAGGCTATCAACTTGATTTGAGGTCAATCTTGAAACAGGGTAATCTAATCGATACTCGTCATCCAGTTCACTCTTGACTGCAATATTAAAATCAAAGTCCCTAGGAATACCTGCACCTTCTGGAATAGGGGCATCAAAGCTAATCACTATCTCATTTTTGGTGTCATGTGAATAGGTCTTTGGTGCTTCTACCTTTAGATTGATAGGTGGTAATACAGGAGAAGTGGTAACTGGCACCATAATCCACTTCGATTTCACTAATACGCCATTAACCACACATACTGTTCTGACATAATAGTAATATACATGATTAGGATTCAATGAGTCATCATATAACCTAAATTCGGATGATAGCTGCTCAGGTGTAAGCTTTGTCCATGTCTGATTTGCATGGGTATATGTACTTATATAAGCCGGCTCATTCTCACCTCTTGGGCCTTCAATATCAGACCTAAAGCCAACCCTAGTAGCATCGCTACTCACCAAGCTTTCTACGTTAAGCTTTTGTTGTTCTTGAGTAAGCTGTGCATCTGTTCTAATGAACTCATAATAAGTTTTTTGAATATCCTTATCTTCTTCAAAGGCTGCAGGTGCCCAACCTAATTTTACTGAACTATTATTTTTTTGTTCCTCAATCCATATTCTTTCAGGAGCTGGTGGCACCTTATCCTCTGAGGATGGTGGCATTGGTTCAGTTGAAGTGGTAAAGCTAAAGGTTCTTGATAGCATTGAAAATCTTGGTTCTACTTCTTCAGTATCACTAATAGGAGATAGCTTCGTTCTTAATTGTAGGTAATATACCGTATTTGGATTTAACCCTGCAATATTAATTTCCCCTTCTCCCACGCCTATCAATGAACTAATATGTACCTTTATAGGAATCACGCCACCTGTTTTTAAGGTTTGTAATTGACTCTCACTAAGTGTAAACGTGGCGCCCTGACTAACTTCTATTGGCTCAAGCTGGTCAAGTCCCGTACTACTCTCACGAATAAGTGCTTGTAGTGCATTAGGATCTTGGCATAAATAAAACTCATAGTCACCGCTATATCTTTCCTCTGGATGGCCATTCTCATAGAGTCTTAACATGGCTGGTTCAATCATTTGTTTCACATAATTTTGAATATCTACATATGAGAAAGAAATTTTTTCAGTGATGTTGCTTTTATCAGTACTATTATCTACGAATAAAACTGTTTTTGGCACAGGTATAATCTCTTTAGTGATATCTAATGCAATGGGTTCTAAATTAGACTCATTACTATAAGATATAACCTTTGTATTATCCTTTGATACATATACTGTTCTCAAAGAAATATAATAGTTTCCTGGAATGGTCATATTCATTAAGTCATCATTTACTGATGTCCCTGCCACACCACTAAAGTGGGTGGTCGCAGTACTATAAATATAACTACTAGGCACGGTGATTTGTTCCCAATTTGTTGATGTTTTGCTGAAATTCATGAGTGACACACTTTCCATTTTAAAGGTGCCCTTGCTCTCATTGTATCTAATTAATTTATTTTCAGCTTCACTTTCTGCTTGTCCAGCTGTTCCTAAATCAGCCTCTACAACTACTTTCCCATTTGCATCAAGGTAAACCTTAAAAACTTTAGAATATGCAGCAAAACCTTCTTTTCCTGCCATTGTAGGTGTCTTTAAAGGATCAACATCTTCTTTATTCTTACGAACAAGCATTTCATAATACAAGGTTCCACCATTAAGTAATGTCTTTACATTGTTAGGCGCATACCATTCAATATCAAATCCAATAGCAAGAGGACTAGCATGACTACTATTTTCGTCACTAGGTACCACATAAATATTGTCAATCGTTTTAATGCTCGGCGTAGTAGGCGTTACATTAAATAAACTTGGTATATATTTTACAACTTGAGATGTATAAGTTCTTCCATCAATTTCCACATCTACCTTGAAATAAGTGGTATTAGTAGAAGCCACCGCTGCCGTAATCTCTTGATTAGCAGTCTTATTAGGATCATATTGATAGGTTACCTTTTCACTAAATCCATTATTAGGATTACTTGGATCATAAGTAGATGAACTATAAATAGTATATATTGCATTAGAATTAATATTATAAGGTTGTATTGTAAACTGTACTTCATTATTTGTTGTCCTATTTAATGAGTACTGAAGATATGTATGCCCTTTGTTCTCAGGCTTATAGCTTTCGGCAGTTCCAGCATAGGTAATCATCGAGTCCAAAACCATGCTTGAATCTAATATATCCCATCCAATAACATTAGCATCTAAAGTTAACGCACCATCTAAGGTAGATGCTAAATAAATATTAATTTTCCCATCATCTACTAGAACGGGCTTTCCACTTTCTACTTCATTAATTTTGATTGTCTTACCAGCAACTGGGGTAAAATCGAGACGAATACTATCATCTCCGTCTTGCACACTACCTGTAATAGAATACTGCGGCTGAAGCTTAAGCATAACATCCCCTATTGTATCTGTAGCAGTGGCAGCTTTAAACTCCTTCCCTTTTAAAATCTTGATTTGATCAAAGGATACCTTTATACCAGGTCTAGAACCAGGTGTTTGCGTTTTTAAATCTGAAATAAGGTTTGTAGAAACTAATCCACCGCCTTCTTCTAAGTGAACAGGCGTAATGGTAAAATTCTTGAGACCGTTAAAAAACTCTCTACGTGCCTCTACTTCCCCTGGCGGCGTAGTATCTGTCGTCAGTTCAAACTTGCTAACGTTACCCTTTAGTAATCCATTGGTAAAGATATAAACTTGTTCACCATCTATTTTCACTCTAAAGCTAAAGTTCTTTCCCCCAATATTCACACTGGTTACATTGGCATTGAATTCATGATATTCCCTTGCATATTCACTACCAATTTTAAGTGAAGCATTAATATTAGTTACTCCTGTTATCTTCGTCCCATTACGCCAACTATTAGTTGATGCATCGAATTCTCGTGGTACATAATCAAGGTTCTCTGCCGCGATATCGCTTCCTGTAAATATCTGTGCATCTAGGATTACATTATCATCCCCTTGGTTGTCTAAATTAATTTCTACTCGCTTAGTCACGCCTAATTTATCTTCAATATAATAGGTTAACTTATACTTGGCAGCGCTAGAAATATTCCATTTAACAAGTGCTGTTTCTTCGTCATTTATTGTCCTCTTAGCACGTACTAATCCTTGATTATCCTCTGCTAAGATTTCTTTTAATACATCAAATTCATAAATATTGTTATCTGCTGCTTGAAGTAGTGTAGGATTAATTCCTTGAAATGCACTTACAAACAACACCAACGCTAATAGCTTCCCAATAAATTTTCTCATATAAGTCGTTTCCTCTCCCTCTGTATATATTCATCTATGTTCATTACATGATTTAGTAAAGTCACTTTTAATATTTATCGACTAAAAATGGCAGTCTCATAACGGTTATATGGCACTTATTCCCTCTACATTATTACATTTCCTTTACAATAGTGGCATTTTTCGCAAAGGTATATCATTATACTTTCATCTTCTTAGTTACTGCCTTGATGATTTTTATATAGGCAGTTGCAATAGGAAACTCCCCCATATGAGCTATTTCCACATATTGCATTTTGCCTTCCATTTTCATGTTTTTGATTAATGCTTCTTCTAAAGGTTTTGACCAATCCAGTAAAACAGGATACATCTGCCACTTACGATGCGTGAAGATGTGTGTTATTTTATTAAGGCCAGTCCCTTTCCTTTCATCTAGTCCAAGCCTGCCCCACTCCTCTTCCTTAACCATAGGAAATCCCCATAAATTTGCTAATAAGCCTTCGGAGCCTCTTTTTACTAAGCCCAATCTATTTCCCTTTTTGACCACTAATACCTTATAGACTTCCTCCACTTGTTTGATTTTCTTAGCTTTAATTGGATAAACTTCCTGACTATTTGTCTTATATCCTTCACATAGCACCTTCATAGGACAGATAGAACATTTCGGATTTTTAGGTGTACATACTAATGCACCGAGTTCCATCAAAGCTTGGTTAAAGATACTTGGATGTTCTGGCATAAGCTCCATTACTTCATCTTCAAATATCCTTCTATTTTTAGCTATGCTGATATCCGCCTCTATGCAAAACTGACGGGATAGTATTCTCATCACATTACCGTCTACTGCAGGAAGTGGTATGTTAAAAGCAATGCTAGAAATAGCGCCTAAGGTATAGGGACCAATACCTGGTATTTCTTTAATCAGTTCCTTATCAGATGGGAACCTTCCTCCCCATTTGTCTACAATCAGTTTTGCTCCTCTCCAGAGATTTTCTCCTCTTCTATAATAACCTAAGCCTTGCCAATAGGTATGTACCTCCTCTAGGCTTGCATTGGCTAAGTCTTTGACGCTAGGGAATCTATCAAGGAAGGCATAGTAATAGGGAATAACTGTTGCCACCTGGGTTTGCTGCAACATAATTTCTGATACCCAAATACAATATGGATCCTTGGTTCTTCTCCAAGGTAAGTCTCTTTTATTCTCCTGATACCATTCTAGTAATAAATCTGCATAGGTCATCACATAAAGTCCTCTTCTTCGTGAAATTTTTCATCTCTATTCTTATCTCTACTATCACCTATTTTACATTATTTTTAGCTTGTATGCTATTTATTATGTTTAACTGTTTTTTCTACATGATTTCCCGATAAATATGTCTCTTCTACTAGGCTGTCCATATGACTATCATGATTAAATAAAATGACCATATATTAATTCTAAAATAACTTTGCTTATTGACGACTTTTTCTAAATCAAAAAGGTGCCATTGTACTAAGGCATTTATATACAAAGACACTATACTTATTTTCACAAGTATAGTGTCTTATAGTATTTATCCTCAGTGCAGCAGCACCTTGTATTAATTATTTTGCTTCCTTGAGGTTGATTCTAGCAATTGCTTTCTTGAGTGCAATCTCTGCACGCATACGATCCATACTCGCATCAGATAAGCGTTTTTCAGCGCGCTCCTTTGCTTTTATAGCTCTTTCTATATCAATTTCCTCTGCAAACTCAGCAGCATCTGTTAAAATAACCACCTTATCTTTTGTTATTTCAGCAAACCCTCCTAAGGTTGTTGCTTCCTTTTTGACACCTTCCGTTTCATAAGTTACCTTCTTATACCCTAGTAAGACAACAGCTGGTTCATGGTCATACAATACACCCATGTCCCCTTCTGTTGTTCTAAGAATAACAAATTCAACCTCTTGGTCCAAAATAGTTTTTGTCGGTGTGATGATTTGAAGTCTCATTTTATTCTTTGCCATAATGACCCCCTAATTATAGAGTTTTGGCTTTTTCAACTGCATCTTCAATTGTACCAACCATGTAGAATGCGTTTTCTGGAAGCTCATCGTGTTTACCTTCAAGAATTTCTTTAAAGCTACGAACTGTTTCTTTAACTGGTACATATTGTCCTTCTATACCTGTAAACACCTCTCCAACGAAGAAGGGTTGAGAAAGGAACTTTTGGATTTTACGTGCACGGTTAACTGTCACCTTATCTGCTTCACTAAGCTCATCCATACCTAAGATAGCAATGATATCTTGAAGTTCTTTGTAACGTTGAAGAATAGATTGAATGCCACGTGCCACCTGATAATGCTCTTCACCTACAACTTGAGGGTCAAGTACACGTGAGGTAGACTCAAGTGGATCTACAGCTGGGTAAATACCCTGTTCTACGATTGCACGTGACAGTACAGTTGTGGCATCAAGATGGGCGAAGGTGGTAGCTGGAGCTGGATCAGTTAAGTCATCCGCAGGAACGTATACTGCTTGAACTGAAGTAATAGAACCTTTTTGAGTTGAAGTAATACGTTCTTGAAGTGTACCAATTTCTGTAGCAAGAGTTGGTTGGTAACCTACCGCACTTGGTGTACGACCAAGTAAAGCAGAAACCTCTGAACCTGCTTGTACAAAACGGAAGATATTATCTACGAATAATAATACATCTTGTCCTGACTCATCACGGAAGTATTCCGCCATTGTAAGACCTGTTAGTGCAACACGCATACGTGCTCCTGGTGGCTCGTTCATCTGTCCAAACACCATGGTGGTTTTTGCTAAAACCCCTGACTGTGCCATTTCGTGATAAAGGTCATTTCCTTCACGCGTACGTTCACCTACACCTGCAAATACGGAAAAGCCACCATGCTCAGTAGCAATGTTACGAATCAACTCTTGAATAAGTACTGTTTTACCTACACCTGCACCACCAAATAAGCCGATTTTACCACCTTTAAGGTAGGGGCAAATAAGGTCTACTACTTTGATTCCTGTTTCTAAGATTTCAGCAGAAGTAGCTTGCTCTTCAAAAGAAGGAGCTGGTCTATGAATCGGCCATTTTTCTACCTCTGGATCTTCTTTTCCGTCTACCGCACGACCTGTAACGTCAAAAATACGTCCAAGTGTTTCATTACCTACTGGAACTGAAATAGGAGCTCCAGTATCTACTGCTTCCATGCCACGAAGTAGCCCTTCAGTAGCTGACATAGCAATACAACGTACGATATCGTCACCAAGATGTTGTGCAACCTCTACAGTAAGCGTTTTACCATCTTGCTTTTTAATTTCGATAGCATTATAAATTTGTGGCATATTTTCCGCACTAAATTTAATATCTAGTACAGGCCCGATAATTTGAACAATATGTCCTACACTTTGTGCCATTATATAGTTCACTCCTTTATAGCCTATTTGAGTGCTCCGACACCCGCAACGATTTCTGTTAATTCTTGTGTAATAGCAGCTTGTCTTGCTCTATTGTACTGAATGCTAAGCTTATCCATGATTTCCTGCGCGTTCTCTGTTGCAGAATCCATGGCAGTCATTCTTGCACCATTTTCACTTGCGCTTGCTTCTACTAAAGCACCATAAATAACATCCGCTACGTAT
>JAEXBC010000117.1 GCA_023457875.1 Bacillota bacterium
ACGGCAAAACATATGGTATTGGACATTCAATGTCAGTAGGTACCTTCTTTGTAAATACAGAGTTATTTGATAAATATGGTGTTAAAATTCCTGAAACATGGGAAGAATTAATTACAGCATGTAAGACTTTCAGAGAGAATGGTGTTACACCAATGGCATTAGGTGCTAAAGATACTTGGTGTATTAATATGTATCTTGACATGATTGAAACAAGAGCAGCAGGTTATGAAACAGCATACAATGCATTAACCAAAAAAGGTTCTTTCGTAAATGATGGTATTATTGAAGGTGCTGCTAAACTTCAAGAACTTATTGACATAGGCGCATTTACAAATGGTGCTTTAGGTGTGACTAGAGATGAATCAGAAGTTCCATTTTACAATGGTGAAATTCCAATGTACTTAAATGGTAGCTGGACAATCGGTAATGTTAACAAGTCAGATGCTATCAAGGGCAAAATTAAAGTTGTAAAATTCCCTACTATTAATGCAAATAGTAATGTTAACGACTTTACTGGTGGAGTTGCAGAAACCTTTGTTGTTAATGCTGCAACAGAGCATCCAGAAGAAGCAGTATATGCTTTAACACAAATTTCTCAAAAATTCTCTAAAAACTTATATTTAAGTGGAGCAGGTATTCCAACTTGGAAACTTGATGATGTAGATGAATCAAAAATTGATGCATTAACATTAGAATTAGTAGATTTAATTCAAGACGCTAATTCCTTTACATTATGGTGGAATACGTTACTTGAGGGTGAGGATTCAGAGCACTATATGAATAGAACTGCAGAGTTATTTGCAAAACAACTTACACCTGAAGATTTTGCAGCACAGTTACAAACAATGAATGAGTAATTAATGCAAAGCCACTGTCTATTAAGATAAGTCTTAAGAAAACAGTGGCTTTTACCTTTAATATAAAAATTTATTTACTATAAGGAGTGAAGTAGGATGAAAAACATTTTTTCAAATAAGGTTGCCATCTTTTGGTTTATGCTACCAGCTATCATCTTCTTCCTTTTAATTATTATACTTCCGGTGATTCTATCAGGCTATTACTCAACTTTGGATTGGAATGGTTTTGGTGTAGGAGAATTTATTGGGTTAGATAATTTTAAGGAACTATTTATTAAAAACATGGATGGTTTCCCAAGGGCTGTTAAGAATTCGTTTTTATTCTTGCTTGTTTCAGTTTTTATTCAAATACCTATTTCATTGCTTCTTGCACTTGTTCTGGGAAATGGAATCAGAGGCGAAGGCTTTTATAGAACAGTATTCTTTATTCCAGTTATCTTAGCAACAGTTGTTATTGGACAATTATGGATGAAAATATATAATCCTGATTATGGACTTTTAAATGCCTTTTTAAAGGCAGTAGGACTTGAAGAATGGACTAGAGCTTGGCTAGGCGAAACAGAAACTGCATTAGGTGCTTCCTTTATTCCGATTATATGGCAGTATGTAGGGTATCATATGTTATTGCTTTACGCTGCTATCAAAACAGTTTCAACTGATATTTATGAAGCTGCCCGAGTAGATGGAGCAAGCAGCTTTAAAATAGCTACTAAGATAACCATACCACTTATTATCCCTATGCTAAAAGTAAGTGCAATCTTTGCGGTAACAGGATCACTTAAAATATTTGACCTTGTTTATGTACTAACAGGTGGTGGCCCTGCAGGAAGTAGTGAGGTACCAAGTACCTTAATGGTAAGAAGCATTTTCAAGAGTTACCGATATGGATATGGTAGTGCGATGGCGGTCTTTATTATTATTGAGTGTCTTTTATTTACAGGAATAGTGAAATATATCTTTAGTAAGCTTGAGAAAAAATACTAAAAGGAGGATATGCGCATGGGTAAGAAAGTAATAGACATTATCAAATATGTATTACTAGGAATATGGACAGTAGTGTGCTTATTCCCTTTGTATTGGTTAGTAGCTTTTTCGCTCAAGGATAATAATGAAATATTTGGAGAAAATATTGCAGGATTACCTCGTCATTGGCTTTTTGAGAACTATAACTCAGCCTTTATGGGTGGAAATGTAGGTACCTACTTAATCAATAGTATCATTGTAACAATTGTTACTATTTTGCTTACAGTTTTTATTGCAGTTACAGCAAGTTATGCCTTAGAGAGAATGGAATGGAAATTTAGAAAGACCACAATGACCATACTCATGCTAGGTCTTATGATCCCTATGCATGCGGCATTGCTACCTGTATTTTACATGATGCAAAAGCTTAAAATTATTAATTCTTTATGGGCACTTATTATCCCATATGTAGGTTTTGCAATGCCAATGGCCATTATGATTGTATCAGGCTTTATAACAGGTATTCCAAGAGAGTTAGAGGAGTCAGCAAGTATAGATGGAGCAAGTATCTATAAAATTTTCACCTCAGTTATTTTGCCACTCTTAAAACCTGCTATTGCAACATCATCTATTTTCACCTTCTTACAGGCTTGGAATGAGTTGATGTTTGCTACAGTATTTATTAGTGAAAATTCAAAGAAGACTTTAACAGTAGGTATTCAATCTATGTCTGGTCAATATTTAACCCAGTGGGGGCCAATTGGTGCTGCACTAGTTGTTGCAACTATTCCAACACTTGTTATTTACCTTTTGCTTAATAAACAAGTTCAAGAGAGCTTGGTAATGGGAGCTGTAAAGGGCTGATATAGTAAATAAGAGTAAGGGCTATGCCAAAAGATATTTTTGGGGATAGCTCTTATTTTTGTATTTACTATTGTCTAAGAATTTATTTATTGGTAATGTAAGAAGTATACAGTGGTAAATCATGCTCAAGAGGGGGAAATAGAATGAATTATGAATGGTTTGAGAACTATTGCTTGGCAAAAGAAGGGGCAATAAAAGATTTTAAGGAAGAATGGCAATGGCACCGTTATCTTGTTGGCGGGAAAATGTTTGCGGTTGAAGCTGAAGATGAAAAGCATGGAAAATTTATTACCTTAAAGTGTGAACCTCTTAAGGGACAGTTTTTAAGAGAACAGTATGAAAAAATAATTCCAGGTTATTATATGAATAAAGTCCACTGGAATACGATCATTAGAGAAAGTGATGTACCAGATGATGTTATTAGGCAAATGGTAGATGAATCCTATCATTTGGTGTTTCATTCCTTAACTAAGAAAGTGCAAAAAGAAATCACCGAGGGTCACATTTCTAATAAATAGATAGACAAGCTGATCTAATCATAATAATATTCAAATAATGCCAATACAAAACAAAAATGCTATATTTTTGTTTTGTATTGGCATTATTTCATAATCAATATTTAAAAGATTTATAATTATTCATTTATAAAATGGATACAATATAATAAAATATAACAATCAAAATTAAAAAGGTATTCATTATAATAAGCTTTCAAAACAAAATGAACATTTTTCAAATGTATTTGCTGGCATACAGCAAATGATAGAAATTTTACATAGTTCTATGAATGACATTAATACCATGAGTGATGCACACAACAACCAGGCAGAAGTTATTAAAAGTACGGTTAAAATTAGTGAGGATATAGCAGATAGTATACAAAAAGAGAATATAAAATTTAATAATATTAATAGTATGGTTGAAAATAATGCAGAAGACATTATCAAGATGACGGAGCAGGTAGGTGTCATTAATTCCATGGTAGAGGAAATAAATAAGTTGTTGAATCAAGAGGAATAGTTATACCAAGCTAAGCGCTGATTTTTGCATTTTGTAGGAATCAGCTTTTTATGGTTGTAAAAATGTCTATGGATAGTTATTATATTTACAAGGAAAGAATTACAATAGAGTCATGCAAGACATTAAATCAAAAAGTAGTAGAATCAAGTCATATAATGAAAAGATAAGGAGTACTGAAATGAATTTCTTTATGCCAACGAAGGTCATCACGAGTATAGGCTGCATTAAAGAAAATGCGGCAGTTTTTAAGAAATTTGGAAAGAAAGCCATGCTAGTAACAGGGAAGCAATCTGCCAAAAAAAATGGTTCCCAGGAGGATGTGATTGCCGCACTAAATGCTGTGGATATGCCTTATGTAATTTACGATCAGGTGATGTGCAATCCCACAGTAGCGTGTGTTTACGAGGGAGCAAGGTTTGCTAGAGAAAATAAGGTGGATCTGATTATTTCTATTGGAGGAGGTTCGCCTATGGATGCTGGTAAGGCAATTGCCTTGCTTGCTGTCCAAGATATTAAGGAAGAGCAGATTTTCTCAGGCGAGTATGGAGATGAGGCACTACCCATGATTCATATTCCTACTACAGCAGGCACTGGTTCAGAGGTGACGCCTTATGCCATATTAACTAATGATAGAGCAAAGACGAAGACAAGTATTGCAGCACCTATTCTATTTCCAAAGGTGGCACTTTGCGATCCAACCTATATGCAAGATTTAAATCAAACCACCACTATTAACACAGCAATTGATGCCCTTTCCCACGCCATTGAGGGAATGTTTTCTATTAAAGCAACGCCTGCAACTAATGCCCTTGCAGCAGAAAGTATTAAGGAGATTGTATCTTGTTATGAAAGCTTAAAAGAGGGGAAATTGAGCTTGGAAGAAAGAGGCATATTATTACAGGCTTCAACCTTAGCAGGCATGGTGATAGCACATACTGGAACAACGGCCGTACATTCTATGGGTTATTCCTTAACTTATTTTAAGGATGTGGATCATGGAAGAGCCAATGGCTTATTATTACCTTATTTCTTTAAGGTGATGGAAAAAGCTGATGGTGAAAAGGTGAAAACCATATTAGGACATATGGGATTAAGTACAGTGGAGGCGTTTGAAAGCTGGATGGATGGCCTATTAGGTGAGAAAGAAGTACTTACCTTGGAGGAAATAGAAAAGTTTGCTACTATTGCTAGCGGGGCCAAGAATATTAAAAATTGCAAGGTCATTCTTAAAAGAGAAGATTTAGTAGAAGTGTATAAGAGCGCCTTCTTAAAAAAATAGAATAAGTATCAAGAAAAACGGCTATCACACTAAGTGGGATAGCCGTTTTTTAAAAAGGTTTACTCAAAATGTGTAATGGCAGATTAATGAATGGTAACATCTGCTTCATAACCTTGACGAAGTGCTTCTTTGCCTTCCTCAATGGTTATGTCAGCTTTTATCATGGTCTCACCATTAACAACAGTGGCTGTATTAGAAATGCGGCTAACCTTACCCTTTAATGGATGTTCAGGATCAGCATAAAGGGTTACATCTGCTTCGCTACCTATTTTAACCCTGTTAATAAAGGCTTCTGGAATATCTACTGTAACCACTAAGCTATCTTCGTTAATGATGGTAGCAATGGAAGTAGCACTACCAGAACCAGCACTTATATGGGTACCATTTTTCACTGATAGGGTAGAAACAATACAGTTATTTGTAGCAATTAAAGCATTATCCTTAAGCATAGCATTTTTTAGCTTGCCTTTCATATCGTTAAGTTCAATCTGACAGGTTGCAATTTCTGTACGTAACACATCAGCAGTAGCCTGACGTTCTTGCTGAGAGCTACTAATTTGTGAATTAACACTAGATAAGGAAGCCTTTAATGAATCAATAGTCTCTTGTTTATCTAATTTGGTTTTGCTAAGGGTAGCCTTTGCAGCATTTAAAGTAGCCTGAGCTGTTTTAACAGCTTGCTCGGCATTTTCTACATCTTTTTCACTGCAAGCACCAGCTGCTAAAAGTTCTTTTTGTGCTTTATATTCATCCTGTCTCATAGCAAGTTCTTTTTCAGCAAGCGTAATTTTTTCTTTTAAAGGCATAATATCAGGGTCGGAATTAGAATAAAAAAGAGCTTCCTTTCTATTTAATTCACTGCGATAATTACTTGCCTGTGCTGTTGCAGGCTCAATGCCATTTTCAGCAGCAGTTAGTTTCACCTGTAAACCTTGAATTTCTTGTTCCTTTTTTAAGATTTCATTTTTAAAGCTTTCATAGTTTAAGGTAAATAAGGTATCTCCTTTTTTCAGTAAATCCCCTTCCTTAACACAAACATTTTCTACAGTAGCAGAGAAATCTAGATAAATTTCTTGAACTGTATTTGCCTCGACGTTACCAAAAACATTAATGCTACTTTGCTCAGTAACAGCTACCTCCTCAGGGGCAGTGGTAGCAGCTTCGGCGGCGCTAGCTGATGAAGAGCAGGCACATAGACTTGCACCTAAGCAAATGCCCATAGCAAGTAAGGTTATTTGAAATAATTTTTTCATTGATAGTCAACTCCTTGTTTAATTAGATAAGGTTTAGTTTGCTAGCCTAATTGGCTGTGATATGTTTTCTGAACTGTCGCATATATGTCCATCAAGTACGTGAATCAGATGAGTGCCGTACTGGGCAGCTTCACGAGAGTGGGTGACTTGAATAATAGTCTTATGTTGGGTTTGATTAATTTTTTGTAATAACTCCATAATCTCTACACCTGTTTTGCTATCGAGATTACCAATAGGTTCATCTGCAAAAATAATATCGGGTT
>JAEXBC010000118.1 GCA_023457875.1 Bacillota bacterium
AAGTTATCCTACTATAAGTTTATTTTTTAGTATTGGATAAATATGGTTAATTGGTGGTTGAGTAATAGATTTTGTAATCTTAAACAATGTCAATAGAAGTTTTATCCATAAACTAAACACTAGTGAAATATACTATTAAATTAGTATTTATATGAGAACCGTCCCCCTACTCTAAGATGCCGGTGTTTTGGATAGTCACTTTTGTATTGGTGTGGATTGTGAATGACTTATATCCTGTTTGTTCCCAATTCTGCTTGTATTCTTCCCATACCTTGGGATGTTGACGATACATCTCAAGGCCAATATTTAGAAAATCAATATTCATTTCTTTTGAACGATCTATAGCAACTTTTATTTGTCTATCAATTTCTCGCTGCAGAATTTCTGCTGCATTTTGAATATCTTCTTTACTAAATATTTGCTTGTCAAACGATGATATATATTCAGTAATATTACCTTTCACTCTAATATCTAGATTTGCCGCCCATTCCCCATTTGTGTTTTGAAATTTTAGCTTTGATTGCTCTGTTTCTATATTATAGGTTAAATATTCTCCGTTATATTCTACAACTATAGGTACTCTTTTTATTTTACCTTCTACAAAAAGTTTTCCTCGTACCTCTTCTTTACTTAGCCAACCTACTAACTCATAATTTTTTATAACAGCAGCCCCACTAATCTCAATACCCTCTTCTTCACCTTTTTTCCCTTGCTGTGAAACTATATGTGCTACTGGAATAGTGGTAATACCACTGTTTTGAAGTTCCTTAGTCAGATTTCCTATGGTTTGTTGTTTTGCATAACTTGTAGGTCTCTCAGCATTATTAAAGTATTTCATGATATAGAGGCCTAATATTGGATTTTGAGGATTTTCCACTTGGACTAGTTGCTGAGCTAATCCTTGTACAGCTAATACACTCGTTCCTCTACCAATCTGCATATCTCTCATTAATCCATCCATTGCTGCCTTAAATAACTGCTTATCCTTAAGTATTTCTTCTCCTAAAATAAGTGCTTTTGTATGGCTGAATGTTATGGTGTTTTGAGTTTTCATTTCAATTTCATCAAGGCTTGTGGCTATTGTAGAACTTTTTGTAACCATTGCCATTTTTACTTTCTCAGCCAAACTATCTTCTCCCGAGAGTTTTCCAATATCAGGAATTGTATAAGTGACTTGATAATTTTTCTTAATTCTATCTTGCCTATTATGGTCCACTTCCGGATTTTTATCTATCGCCATTTCAAGTACAACATGGCGCTCATTAATTTCTACACTATCCCAACATCCTGTTAAAAATATACCCATTAAACATACGCTACTTAATTTTAACCAATTACTTCTCATAGCTTATTCCCCTTCCCTTCGCAATCAAAAATAAGGCAAGCGGAACAGGAACTAGAAACCAAATTCCAAAGTCGCGTTGAAATCTTATATAATAATCATATGTTTCCACCAAACCTTGTGGCCAGATAGAAATAAAATATACTATTGGCACAAGTGGCAATACAAATATATTTTCTCTCTTAAACCCGAAACTTCTTGTTCCTATCAAAGATGTAAAGTAAAGCCCCGAGCTAATATACATAAATATGCTAAAAATCCACCCAGACATCATAAAAATCTCCCTATTTCCTATAATGGATTCAGTTGACTGGATGCTCTGCATTAATGTAAGGACTGGCCATATCTGTCTTTGTGTCTCTTCCACGCCAATCCCCGTATACGTTAGAAGTATCATAATGTCTTGTAAAATTGCTATAACAATAACAGCTATGAACATTGATTTTCTTGCTTTTTGAGTGTTTTTCATCAGTCCACTGGTCATAAGCATAAATTCAATAGGCATAAACGAAAGGCTGATATAATATGCTCCCCATCCCAAGCTCTCTATGTCAGTTTGAAAGAAAGGCATAATTTGTCTATAATCAGCTTGTTGTACAACACCCCAAAATGCAATAACTAAAGGCAAGAACACAAAATAAATCAAAATTTCTGCCATCCTAGCCATTGCTTCCACCCCTGATTTTACTAAGTATGCTACGGTCAGTAGCATGATTAAAATAATAATGATTATTGGGGTTTTTGGTAACATGACTAGTCCAACCATCTCCCCAAACATTCTGAGTTCAAGTCCTGTACTAATAATTATTTTTAATGCAAATACAAACATAATAACATTTGCAATGAACTTAGGGAAAATCTTAGGGAGAAATTCAACCATTGTGTCTTGCGAAAACATATTTGTTAGCTTTGTAATACAAAAAATATATATACTTCCCAAAATAACAGCTAATATAGGTAAAACATAGCCATTTCTATCCACAAATTCTGTTGCAAGTTTTGGAAGTATCAGCATCCCTGTATTAAACATTTGTAAAATCAAAAGTACCGTTACTTGCCTAATAGATATTCTTTCATTATGAGAGAACATTTACTTTCCTCCCTTGTCATTGTCAATTATATTATTTGTTACTTTGCTGTTTGAGCCCGGTTCAACATCTTCTTCTCTCTTATCGTCATTTACCCTTAACCGAATGCGTTGCATTGTTCTTGCAAAAACTGGTCTAGTATTTTGCATAAAAGTCGGAAATCTCAATATAGTATCCTTTAATTCCTTAGCTCTATTATTTACTGAAATATTAAAAGGAGATAAGTATGGAACACCAAAGCTTTCTAAAGAAGAAAGATGTATTAGCATAATTAACATTGCAATTAAAAATCCATATAATCCAAATATTGCGGACAAGATAATAAACAAATATCTAATCATCCTAAATGAGGAGGTTAAACTATAATCAGGGATTGCAAATGTACATATCGCCGTAAGAGCAACAATAATAATAATCATTGGGCTAATAATATGCGCATCCACAGCTGCTTGTCCAATAACAATACCGCCCACTAAACCTATGACATGACCAATCGAACCCGGCGCTCTAATTCCTGCCTCTCTAAATAACTCAAAAATTAATTCCATGATTATAATTTCCATAACCGTCGAAAAGGTAATTCCTTCACGCGAGGCTGCAATAGAAATCGCAAATGCTGTAGGTATCATAGCTGGTTGAAAATCTAACGTAGCAATATAAATGCCCGGTAAAGCAAATGATAAAAAGGATACCAAATATCTTAAAATTCTAGTGAAGCTCATTATATGCCAACGTTGATAATAATCCTCTGACGCTTGATAATATGCTGCTAAAGTGGCTGGCACGATAATACCAAAAGGCGAGTTATCAACCAGTATTCCCACCTTACCTTCCAACAAACTAGACGCAAACTTATCTGGCCTTTCAGTTGCTTGAGTTTGTGAAAATGGACTTTTCCAGCTGTCTTCGATGAGTTGTTCAATATATCCGCTATCAAAAATTGCATCGATAACATACTTCTCCAGTCTATTCATCACTTCATCCACAAGTTCAGGTTTAGCAATGTCTTCAACATACATTACCATCACATCAGTCCTACTTCTGGTTCCACAACTAATTGCCTTAACTTTCAACTTGGTATCACGTATGCGTCTTCTAACTAACACTGTGTTAAAGCGAATAGTTTCTGTAAAACCATCTCTAGGTCCCCTAACCACACTTTCTGAAGTAGGTTCACTAACACCCCTTGCAGGCCATCCGCGTGTTGCAATAACTATTCCCGTCTTTGACCCTTCAACAAAAATGGCAGTATCACCCGATAACACCGCACTAATCATATCATCCATTTTTTCAACTTCTCTTACATCAAATGTAGCTGAAAAATGTTGTAAAATTAATTGCACTGGTCCCTTAGGACTGTCAAAGATCTCACCATTTAAATTCTTGTATTCAAAAACCTTACTTAATAAAAAGTTTTCTAATATCTCTCTATTAACAAGGCCATCAGTATATACTCCATAGATTCTAAAGGGTCTATTCTTATTGATATTCACTTCTCTTTTAACAATATCCATACAGTCTTTAAAAAGATGCTCAACATTCTTTATGTTGATATCTAAATCATTAGATAGCTCCATATCTATTTTATTATCTCTGTCATGATATACATCTTCTATACTTACTTTAACTTCATCCTCTTGTTTACCCACACGTTATTCCTCCTCACCATCTAGAATATAGTAATTGCAAAACCAAATAGACCGACAAAAATATAAAACCATCCTAGTAATCTGGAGAACCGTCCCTCTCTATCCATATGATCTACTTGTATTAAGTTTTTGCTTTGTACAAAAGCCATATATAAGCCAATACATAGCATTACGATATTAATATAAATAGAAAAAATTCCTCTTAACCAAATCATCCGTTACACCTCTTTTACTCACTGCTCCATACATATCCATTATCTGTAGTTAACAAAAATTTATGCAAAAGAGCAAAAGAGGGGGACGGTTCTCAAAATAATATATTTTGAGAACCGTCCCCCTCTTTTGCTTTAGATTTTTCTAGGTTCAATAAACCAAATTTCTTTTGCATACTGCATAATCGTTCTATCACTTGAGAAAACCCCTGAGTTTGCAATGTTCATCAAGCTCATTTGCGCCCAATGCTTTTGATTAGTGTAAGACTCGAATACTTTTTCTTCTTCCTTCTTAAACGCCATAAAATCAGCTAGCAAAAAGTAAATATCTCCTTCCTTAATTAAGGAATTGTACAAATCCTGAAACTCACCTGTTCCACCATCGCTAAAACTTCCATCTACTAAAGTATCTACAACTTTTTTGAGGGACGGTTCTGCCTTGTAGTATTCTTTTGCTTGGTAAGTTTCCTTCATTTTTTCAATTTCATCTACTTTTAGTCCAAAAATAAAGTTGTTTTCTTCTCTTGCCTCTTGTGCAATTTCTATATTTGCTCCATCATAAGTTCCAAAGGTTAGGGCTCCATTCATCATGAACTTCATGTTGCCAGTTCCTGATGCTTCTTTTCCTGCTGTTGAAATTTGTTTTGAGATATCAGCTGCTGGAAAAAGCTTTTCCCCATAAGAAACTCTATAATTTTCTACAAAGATTACTTTTATTTTCCCATTAATAGCTTCATCACTATTAATAAGTTTTGCGATTTGTCCAATATATTTTACAATGGCTTTTGCCCGTACATATCCCGGAAAAGCCTTTGCTCCAAAGATAAAGGTTATATTGGGTATATCCATATTAGGTTCTTCTTTTAGTCTATAG
>JAEXBC010000119.1 GCA_023457875.1 Bacillota bacterium
GCATACATGAGGACATTCTGAGGTTTAACCTCGACACCTCCTTCAATTAATGCCTTCATTGCCTTATACTCTATTTCAAATTCTTCAAAAGAAAGATCATCCAAGAAAATAATATAATGAAGTCCTCTTTCTCTTAGTAAAGGAATAATTTGATAAAAATGTAAAAAATCAGACTTTGATAGTTCAAGCAAACGTAATCCCTTATGGTGATACGCATTTAATACTGCCTTCACCATAGAGGATTTACCTGTACCACTGTCGCCAAATAATAAGGCATTATTCGCAGGATAATTATTTAAAAACTGCTCGGTATTTTTAACTAGTATTTCCTTTTGATAATCACAACCAATTAATTCTTGAAGTGTAATAGGATCTATTTCACTAATTCCAATAAGTCCTTTCTCCTGCTCCCACTTAAAAGCCTTGTATCTATTCATCATACCAGCGCCATGGGCTTTGTAATATTGAATGAGTATTTCTAAAAAAGCTTCAGGCGTAGGCTTGTTTGCGAGTGCACCATAAATCGGATGATACATCTTGTCTTCTTCTTTAGGAGTTAACTGTATCTCAACTTCTTGGCAATGAAAAAGTGCAATCAGTTTCTTGATATCCTCCAAAGCTAATATTTTTAATGCCTCATCCATTTGGGTGCCTTCCTTTTCTGCACTTAGAGAAAATGGATTTTCATCGCTAGCGATTAAAAAGCTCAGGTATTTTTTAAACAAATCACCTCCAAGTTTATGCTCATAACTCTTTTTTAAAAGTTCACTTTTTATACTTGCTCTTAACTCTGTATTATCTGCCTCTAATAAGCGGTACATATCTCTTATAATAGGTTCTTCACTTAATTTTTCGTAAAATAAATAATTCATGTTTTTTCTCCTCAATGCACACATATTTTTCTTATCTAACCCAAACCGTTGTTCCGACCGGAATATGTTTATAGAGCCAGGCGCTATCCTCTTCAGAAAGCCTTACACAGCCATGGGAGACCCTTCGCCCTAAGTCATACTGTCCAGACTTAATATACTTTCCTGTGCGATCAAACAGTATAGAATGAAACATATAATCCTTGTAAAAAACTAATGCATTTTTACAGCGATAACCCTTTTCAAGTCCAAAGTAAGGGAAGCTATACTCTACTTGATACAAGCCAGTAGGCGTCAGATTATTATTTTTTCCAGATGAGCAAATAAAGTTCTTCTCTAAATGCCAGAGGCTTCCTTCTTTCTTTAAGACATAAATACGTTGACGACATATATCCGTCCAAATTAAATAGGGTGTACTGCTTGTTAGCTCTTTATACGCTACAAAATCCTCTATATCTTCCGCTTTTACCTTTTGTACACCACCAGTGGATTCGCCAAGGATGTTGATACTATCATATGGAACCTGTATTTTCTTACCCTTTTCATCTATAACCACATAATAATATCTTTTTTCCGAACGCCAAAGTTGTACCTCGGCTTTTGCCTCCAGCTTGCCTACTGCGTATTTCATTGTAGCTTTGATGTGATGCTTTGGAAAGAGTCTTTCTAATGCCTCACCTCTTACCGCTTTTATATATTTTTGAAATAAGACAGCATTTTTTTGTCCATAGGTTAAAGACTCCTCATTATACAAGCTTTGAGGCGTGATAAAGGTTGTAATATAAATTTGGTTATCTTTTGTGGATATATTTTTTAGATAACTTTGCCCTGGCTCTAGATACACCTTCTGCTGTTGTTCACTAAATCCATCCTTTTGAAAAAACAAGTGCCTTAAAGTAAGTGCCATGATATGGTCACTTTTATTTGTGATACACTTTTCTTTTACTAATAGATTCATAAGTTCTCCGTTTATCTTTGGTTGTAGGGCGATGAGTTTCTGATAATAAGAAACCTGCCACATTTCTTGTAAGGCATCTAGCGGAATAAGTATTTCTTCTTGTACCCTTAAGCAATAGCTTCTTACTGGACCACAATAAATGGGGGACGAATACATATACACCGTTTCACCCTTTACTGGTAAGGTGGATCTGTTTATCTCTGTTTCAGTCCCTGAATTATCAAGATAAATCACATCCTCCTCTTTGGTCCATGTTACGCCTATGGCTCTTAATTCACTTAAGGTAACATATTTCTCATCTGCAACTTCAAATAATGGATAAATATGCTGTCCTGCTAGTAGCCCTGTAGAAGCTTCTTTAACACTACCTATCGCTACACTTTTATATCTATTTGACACCTTGGTTGGTATATTTTCTAATAGGATAAAGCTACCAAATAGCATCATAAATAATAAGCTGATTTTTTTTACCGTTTTCATGGCATCCTCCTCAGCTTTAGCATATCCTTAAATGCTAAAATGTATAACATCAAATAGTTCTTTATGCCTTATAAGTTGTTTCTTGCTTCCCATCACACAAAAAGCATTTTCCTTATTCATTGCTTCAAATAAAGCGCTACATTTCTTGAAGTCTAAAGTCGTGGTATTTAACATTTCTTGATATATTTGTTCTCTATAAGTAGGAGGCATACCCGTTATAAAATCACTACATGCTCTTTCACTTTTTTGTTCATTACTAAGGGGTGTCAGCATCCCAGAGAGGGTACTGATAATATAACGTTCTAATATCTCTTCATCCATCTCTAGTTCATTTAAATAAGCACTTATTTCCTTAAAAACCTGTAAGGTACTTTCTAAATGAGGATCACAATAAGAACATACTGCTAAATCTCCATCTCTATCCATCATGATTTCACAACCATATGCACCTTTCTGTAACCTTAATCGATCCCAAAGATAAGTGTTTTCAAGAATATTACAAACTACTTCATAGCTTCCATGGTAGCTAAAACCTGCTTTTTTGTAATCAAAGCCTTGTACAATAGCTTGAACATCTTGACTGATACAGAAGCCTTCTCTTTTAGCACCAGCTAAAAAATCATACCGTTGTATTTCTGATTGTTGCTCTGATAACACCTTAATAAGCGGCGTAATTTTCTCTATGAATACTTGTCTGTCTTTTTTTTCAGCACTTAAACAGATACGTAATCCATCTCTTCGCATCACTTGATTAAAAATAGTTTGAAGCTTTTCACTTAACGTATCAAAAATAGTATCGAAATCTTCATATATTTGCTTTATAAAATGATAAAAGTCAATTCCTGATGTCTTTTCTTCATAGGCACCTGCCGGTGAAAAATAGGTATAAAATCTTTGCACGCTACGATACTGTGGTGCCTCCACAAAGCTTCTTTCCATTTCATAGACAATATTTCCAATTGCTTCTTTCAATTTTGCCGCTTCCACAAAGCGACTTTCAGTAAATAATTCAATCATCAGGTTCATACAAGGCAAAAGTTCTTCTATCAATACTTTCCCACTTATTTTAAATATAGGCGTAAAGTTCTTCGTCCCAAACAAAGTATAGGCATGAAGTGCACTATGTATCCCTCCTGTATAGGTATTAATAGCATTTTCAATCTCTTGATAGCTCTTTTTCTTTGTTCCCATATAAGAAAACAAATGTGCTAAAAGACCTAAATAAGATAGATCTTCTGGCTTAATATGACCTACGTCAAACAAAAAATGAAAATAACCAATACCACTGGTTTGCTGACTTAAATATAATCCCTTGCAGTCTTCAATATCAAAGGCCTCCAAGTCCGCACTATCCAGTTTATTAGGCATATCTCCTTTTGTTAAATGTGGCAAGCGCTTAAGGAGTTCTTTATCATTTTCTACAAGCTGTTCTTGCTCTAACTTAATATTCTCCTTCATGAGGCTGCGACATTCCTTTTTACTCATCTGCATTTTGACCTTTAATAATTTCTTGCGCTTTTCTTCAATTTTGTCCACTAATAAACTTTTCTTTGGTACTAGGGTCAGTAAAAGTCTATGGGTGTTTTGAAGTAGATATTTTTTAATTAAATTTTCAAAATACCCCTCACAAGACACTTCTTTAATTTGCATAAAGGCTTCCTTATACGTAATAGGAGCAAACGCTTTTCCTCCATGTAAGTAGTTATTAAGAAGCATCTCACTATACTGAACACCTATAGGTTCATAGCCTGCATCAACTTCTCTTAATTCAATGGCTAAGGTGTGCATACTTGCTTCTATCAACGCTTGAGGAATGCCTTCTGTAGCTAAACGCTCTAATTCGGTCATGATAACGGTTTCAAAACGTTTAATTTCTTTTGGGTCACACCCCTTGAGGGTAATTGAAAAAACAGGTTGTTTGCGACAAGCATCATAGCCACCATCACTTAGGCTTATGCCAAGTTCTTCTTCTAATACTAAGGCTTTTAGTAAAGGGGATGCTGCACTTCTTAATAACATATGCTCTAGTATTTCAAAGCTTAATCGTAATTTAGTGTCTGTACACGCACCTACTACAAAGCTTAAATTAAATATACTTTGTGCTGTCTTTTCATCAGCAGGATAATAACGCACCTGTTCTTTAGGCGTAGTAAATGCAGCTTGTCTTCTTACCTTCTCCTTATAGTGTCCTTTACTAATCTGATTTAAGCTGTGCTTGTTTAATGCTTTTAATTGCTCTCTTAAATCTCCATTTCCATAAAGACAGATATAGGCATTATCACCTTCATAGTACTTGCGATGAAAATCTAAGAATTCTTCTTCAGAAAGCTGTACAATTTCTTCTGGCATACCTCCCGCATCATATTGATAGATGTTATCTGGAAATAATGCCTTCATTTTATAATACTCTAGCCAAGTAGCTGCACTTGCATATTCTCCTTCCATCTCATGATACACAACGCCACTATAGTCAAGATATGCATTCATATGCTCCAGCGTATAATGCCAACCTTCCTGCTTAAAATAAACATCATTTTTATAGATTAAAGGATGAAAGACTAAGTCTATATACACCTTTGCAATTCCCATTAAATCTTTTTCATGGGGGCTGGCAGCATAATACATGGTCATATCAGGATAAGTACACGCATTAAGTACTGTACTCATTGAACCTTGTTGCAATGCCATAAAAGTTTCCTTTAGCGGATAATTAACCGAGGCACAGCATACACTATGCTCAACAATATGTGCTGCGCCCTTATTATTATCTGGAAGAGTTTGAAAACCTATACTAAATACCTTATGCGGATCATCATTACTTAAACTAATGAGTGTTACACCACTTTTTTCATGGCAAAACAATCTCCCTACACCCTGCACTTCTTCAATAAATGTCTCTTCAAGCAAACAAAAGCCCTCGTAACTTGCTCCTTTTTTCCATTCCATAGTGCATCCTTTCTATTACGACTTGATATTTTATCTGATGTTTTGTCTTATCTTATTATTATCCCATAAGGATTCATTTGACAATAACTGATTTTATTTTATAACAGCTACACTATTTAATTAAAATGATAAAACTATAATTATACCCATAAAGGAGTTATTATTATGTCTAATATACATCAAATATCATCAGATTTTTATTGGTTAGGCGCTTTGGATCCTAACCTACGTACCTTTGATATCGTTATGGAAACTGAGTTTGGAACCTCTTATAATGCCTATCTCTTAAAGACAACAGATGGCGTGATTCTTTTTGAAACTGTAAAAGAGAAGTTTTTCGAAGACTATTTTGAAAAACTAACTTCTCTTGTTTCCCTTGTAGATATTAAATATATTATTGTTAACCATACTGAGCCTGACCATGCTGGTTCTGTGAGTAAACTCATTGAAAGAGTACCTCATATCACTGTAGTAGGAAGTCAAATTGCTATCAAAAATATTGGTCATATGATTCATGCTTCCTTTAATAGTCTCTCTGTTAAAGATGGACAGACACTTACCTTAGGAAACAAAACGGTACGTTTTATATCTTCTCCTCAACTCCACTGGCCAGATACAATGTATTCTTACATTGAGGAAGATAAATTTTTAATCACTTGTGACTCCTTTGGTGCTCACTACTGCGATTCCCGTCTCTACAGAAGTGCTCTTGAGCCTGAAAAGGATGAGGCATACTTATCTAGTTATCAATACTATTATGATAATATCATGGGACCATTTAAACCCTTTGTGTTAAAGGCACTTGATAAAATAAAGCCACTTGAAATTAATCTGATTTGTCCTGGTCATGGAATGATTTTAGATCCCTCAAATATAAGCTATTATCTTGATTTGTATGAAGAGTGGAGCCAACCAGTTATCCATTCGCCTCGCATTGTAATTGCCTATGTTTCTGCTTATGGCTATACCAAGCAGCTAGCTCATGCCATTTATGACGGCATTAAAGCTAGCGGTTATACAGGTGATGTAGATTTATTTGATTTAGAGGTTGAGCCTATCGATAAAGTGCTGGCAGTCGTTAATACAGCTCAAGGTTTACTTGTTGGCTCTTCCACTATTCTAGGGGATACACTTCCTCCAATCTGGCAGCTTCTAACTACTTTAAATCCTATTCTCCATAAGCATCTTTATATGGGATGCTTCGGTTCATATGGTTGGAGCGGAGAAGCGCTTAGCAATATCGAAACACGCATCAAACAGCTTAAATGTACGATGCCATTAGCCCCACTTGGAGTCATCTTTAGACCTAACCAAGAAGACTTAGAAAAAGCTTCAAATTTTGGTAAACAATTTGTAGAAGCGCTCACGTTAAAAAGTAAATAGTAGCCTAAATAGTAATCTATAACACTATTTATACGTGAAAATTTTACCTGGGCTACCTGCACACATTAAAAAAGGAATTTAAAGCACAATGTCTTTAAATTCCTTTTTACTTATCTTATATTGTATATTTCTTATGTGCTTCATCCACTTACTTTTTTATTTTAAGGCATACCTACTTATGACTTAAGCGTTTTTATTCCCGAGCTGCATAAATGACAGTTTTGACTCTGGTTTAACATTTTGAATAATGCTTCCTCTTAATTGATTCTTATCATAAAGCATGGTGATATAAACACTTTTTGATCCGCCTCTTGCTCTGTAATAGCATATTGTTTCTCCTGCTTTCATCTTATATTCCTCCGTCTCATTTTCTCTATTAATGAGAGTATAACACATATCGAACGTATGTTCTAGTACTTTTTTTAAATTTTTATATTTTTTCTAGCGTATGATTTCAAAACTAAATTCTTCTCCATCTACGGGCCCATAAAGACAAAAAAATAAACCACTCTAAGAAGAGCAGTTTATTTTTTTGTTAAAAGTGTAGTACACGACTTTTTATTTCTTGGGTTTTACCTTTATTCCAGAAATTATCACCTAAATAGCCACAAGTACGTCTAATGACATTCATCTTGTTTTGATCTTTGTTATGACAATTAGGGCATTCCCATTCCAATTCATCATTAATCATGATTTCACCTTCATAGCCACATACATGGCAGTAATCTGATTTGGTATTAAACTCAGCATATTGAATATTATCATAAATAAAAGGAATCATTTGTCTTAAGGCTTCTAAATTATGACGCATATTAGGAATCTCTACATAAGAGATGCAGCCTCCAGTAGATATAGACTGGAACTGACTTTCAAAACGGAGCTTACTAAAAGCATCTATTTCTTCTCTTACATCAACATGATAACTATTCGTATAATACCCTTTATCCGTTATATCTTCAATATCTCCAAACTTCATATGATCTATTTTTGCAAAACGATAGCAGAGTGACTCAGCAGGGCTACCATACAATCCAAAACCTAGGCCTGTTTCCTTTTTCCATTTATCTGTAGCTTCCCTTAGCCTACGCATAACACGAACTGCAAAGGCTTCTCCCTTTGGATCTGTATGGGATACGCCTGTCATTAGCTTTGTGAGTTCATATAAGCCAATATAACCTAATGAAATCGTGGAATAGCCATCCATAAGTAACTTATCAATTGGTTCACCCTGTTTTAGTCTCGCTATTGCTCCATGCTGCCAATGAACGGGTGAACTATCAGACAAGGTGCCCTTTAATGCCTCATGACGACACATAAGGGCTTCAAAACATAAATTCAAGCGGTTATCAAGAAGTTCCCAAAAACTTGCCTCGTCCTTATCTGCTATGATTCCAATCTGAGGAAGATTTAAACTAACAACCCCTTGATTAAAACGTCCTTCAAATTTATATTCTCCTTTTTCATCTTTCCATGGAGATAAGAAGCTACGGCATCCCATACATGAGAACACATTGCCCTCATAGATTTTTTTCATCTCTTTTGCAGATATGTAGTCAGGATATAATCTTTTTGCACTACATGCCACCGCCAGTTCCGTTATCTCATCGTACTTGCCACCTTTTAATATATTATGATCATGTAGTACATAGATTAGTTTTGGAAAGGCCGGTGTTGTAAAGACGCCTTTTTCATTCTTAATGCCCTTTAAGCGTTGTTTAAGAATTTCTCTTACAATGCTTGCAACCTCCACCACATATTCATCATCTTCTTCAATATTTAAAAACAACGTCACAAAAGGACTTTGCCCATTTGTAGTCATCAAGGTATTAATCTGATACTGAATCGTTTGTACCCCTGCTTCAAGTTCCTTTTGTAAAAGGACATTGGCTATTTCTTCTCTATTTGCTTCATCGGGTATGCTTTCTTTTAGTAATTCTAAATATTTATTCTTACTTCTTCTTAAGTACTTTCCTAAATGTCTAATATCAACGGATTGTCCGCCATATTGATTACTAGCTACTTGCGCAATAATCTGGGTCATTACCGTACAAGCCACCTGAAAGCTTTTAGGTGATTCAATCATACGCTTATTAATAACGGTTCCATTGTCAAGCATATCTCCAATATTAATCAGACAACAGTTAAAGATGGATTGCATAAAATAATCCATATCATGAAAATGCAAAATGCCTTCATCATGGGCTTGCACAATACGTGCAGGTAATTTTTTTCGTCTCGTAATATCCTTTGACACTTCTCCAGCAATTAAATCTCGCTGTGTGGATGCCATCATCGCATTTTTATTAGAGTTTTCCTTCATGACCTCTTCGTTAGTCATTTCAATAAGACCTAAAATGCTATGGTCAGTGGTATTGATTTCTCTTTTGAAAGCTTGAATGGAACGATATCCTTCATAAGCCCTAGCTGTTAATTCATGACCATTTTCAATAAGTTTTAAATAGACATAGGTTTCAATTTGGAAGATGGTGGGTTTTCCACCAAGCTTAGCGCAAATCTCTTTAATTTCATGAGCAATTTTTTCTGCTACAGCTTCATCTACAATACCACTTCCATATTTCATTGCTTTAAGAATCGCTGCCTCGATTTTTGTTTGATCAAATCCAACAACTGTACCATCTCTCTTGATAATCTCCATAGTATAATGTTGCCCCCTTTTACGCCATTAATAATTTATAAAAGACCTTTACTTTCCAGATGAACCTAAGCGACCTACTCCTCTTTCAGACTCAAACTTCAGTAATTCCTCGTAACTCATTTCTGTCACTTCAAGTTGTGGTACCTCTACCATGACACATTGACTAATTGCCTTTTCGTATGGATAAATGATACATTCTCCAAACTCTTTTGGCTGCTTTGCTTCAGCTTTCATAATCACTAGAGGAACCTTATTGTGATTGGTAATGGGTATAAACCATTCTCCACGATAACCAGAATCCACAACACCTGCTCTTTGCCCCATTCCCTTGGTACCCGTTGAACCACGTTCCTTTAAGATAGCTACATATGCACTTGAAAAAGCTGATGCCAATCCAGTTGGAATCAACTCTGTTTCATGTGGCATAATGATACGATAATCCTCTTTAAAACATGGGTAAATATCAAATGCGCCGTCCTCCTTCCTTTTGGAAGGAATGATCGCCCTTTCATTTACCTTTGCAAAATAAATCCTTTGTGCATTCATTACTCATTAACTCCTTTTTTCTAGACTATAAAGCACTACTTCTCCCTTTTGAAGAGAAGCCTCTATATCAATGATGCGTTGATTCTTACTTCCTCTAAATCTTAACTGAATATCCTTCAGCTCCTCTACAAATAAACCATCTACCAAGACATCGCACATTTTCAATATTTGAAAGCGCTTTTCATGGGCTAGAATCTCTTCATAAGTATAGCCTGAATAAATCCATATGTCATGAGTTGTCTCCCGCTTGATACGGGTAATTAAATCTAATAGTTGGTTATCTTTAATTTGCTGCATAGGTTCTCCGCCTAAAAAAGTTACACCGTGTACATTCTCATCTTTTAGGTAGTTCATAAACTTTTCTTCGGCAGTTTCATCCCATGGCTTACCATAATAAAAATCTTGATAGGCCTCATTAAAGCATCCTTCGCAATGGTGGGTACAACCAGATACAAATAATGTGGCTCAAATACCTATCCCATTTGCTATATCAAATTTTCGCATTTGTGCATAATACATATTTTTGCCTCTTTCTACCATTTGCTGATTTTATTCAAAAGACATAGGCTATGGTATGAATAAGCTTGCTTGTTTAAAAAATATACCATTTAAATTCCATTTTGTCTATTAGCCACTCTCACCTAAAAAAACACATTATTTTGGGTATTGACATCTTTTATCCCCATTAATAGGGCATCTAGACCAAATCACATGGGTAAAATTAATCTAATAAAGTCAGCTAATGAAATCTCCTTTTCATGTAATCTGAAGAAGTCTATCATTTTTGCTTGACATAGACTATAATTACATATGATAATTATATGTCGAACTTATGAATAATTAAAATGTAAATAAGGATGGTTAATATGTCATTAGAAACTTTAGATCCTATCGATGAAATAAAAAGACGTAGAACCTTTGCCATTATCTCTCACCCAGATGCTGGTAAAACTACGCTTACAGAAAAATTCCTTCTTTATGGAGGAGCAATCCGTGAAGCAGGTTCTGTTAAATCGAGACGTTCACAAAAACATGCTGTATCTGACTGGATGGAAATTGAAAAGCAAAGAGGAATCTCTGTCACCTCCAGTGTGCTTCAATTTAATTATCACAATTTTTGTATCAATATCTTAGATACACCAGGACATCAGGACTTTAGTGAAGATACTTACCGTACCTTAGTGGCTGCTGATAGTGCCGTCATGGTTATTGATGCTGCTAAGGGTGTTGAAGAGCAAACAAAGAAGTTATTTAAAGTATGTAAAATGCGTGGAATTCCTATTTTTACATTTATCAATAAAATGGATGCACATGGCAAAGATCCCTTTGAACTAATCGAAGAATTAGAAAGTGTATTAGGTATTCGTTCTTATCCTATGGACTGGCCCATTGGTAGTGGTAAAGAATTTAAAGGCGTCTATAATCGTCAAAAAAAGCAAATCGAACTTTTTGACGAAGGAAATCATGGTGAATCGATTGTTGGGACAGTGAAAGGTGAAGTAAATGATCCAAAGCTTAGGGAACTTTTAGGGGATTACCTACACGATAAACTCCTTGAAGATACAGAGCTTCTTGATGTAGCTGGTGATGACTATAACCTTGACAAAATATTAGCTGGTGAACTCACCCCTGTATTTTTCGGTAGTGCGCTCACTAACTTTGGTGTAGAACCCTTTCTAGAAGCTTTCTTAGACATCACAACACCACCTTTGCCTCGACAAAGTAATTTAGGTGCTATTGAGACAACAGCCCCCTATTTTTCTGGTTTTATCTTTAAAATCCAAGCTAATATGAATTCTGCACACCGAGATCGTATTGCTTTTTTACGTATTTGCTCAGGTGTTTTTGAGAAAGGCATGATGGTTAATCACGTTCAAAAAGGGAAAAAAATAAAACTTGCTCAACCTCAGCAATTTTTAGCACAAGACCGTGCAACTGTTGATGTTGCCTATCCTGGTGATATCATAGGCATTCATGACCCAGGGATTTTTAATATTGGCGATACCCTTTGTAGTAATAACCTAAACCTTTATTATGAAGGTATTCCTCAATTTGCACCAGAGCACTTTATGCGTATTTCAACGGTTAATGCACTAAAAAGAAAACAATTTCTAAAAGGTATCTTACAACTTGCTGAAGAAGGTTCTATTCAAGTGTTCAGACCACATCTAACAGGTACAGAAGAACTTATCGTCGGCGTCGTTGGTGTCCTTCAGTTCGAAGTACTTGAATATCGCCTAAAAAATGAATATGGCGTAGAAATTAGAATGCAGCGCCTACCCTATCGTTTCATTCGTTGGATTGAAGCGAAAAACTTTAGCTATGACACCTTCAAGGGTTCCATGGACTCTACACTTGTGGAAACCTCTGAAGGAGAACCTGTTTTGCTTTGTGAATTTGAGTGGTCTATTCGTCAAATTCAAGAACGCAATACAGATGTTGTTTTGAGAGAGACCTATTTAAAACCTGCTCAGTAACCCTTCTTTTACTTAAAGAGGCATATGCTATTGATGAAATAGCTTATGCCTCTTTAGTAATTTTAATTATCTTTTCTAACTATTTTTATATATTACTTATTCCAATCATGCCCTCAATATACTTGCTAATGAGAATTATGCAAGCATCCCCCTTGCTATTCTTTTAATTTATGATAAAATGGAAAAAAGTTATGATTTCAGATAATTGATTACTTTGTAAGATTCCAAAAGATAAAGGTGGCTCTATGCAAGCAATTATAAATGAATTAAAAAGGAACGAACTTCTTACTTCATCACATATTGTAAAGCTTCATGACATGATTAACAAAAACTACCCTACTTCTTCAAAACAAGAATGTGCAGTTATTTTTGCAAAGAATATTCATCAAATTATCGATCATACCCTTCTTCCCTTTGACAAAACCCATCAAATCACAATTAAGCAGCACTTACTTCCTCTTGTTGTTAACAAAGAGAACTTTTCAATAAGTGCCTATGATATATTTGAAACCTGCGTTTTCCTTCATTTTACTGAAGAAAGCACATTGCCTCACTTAACAAACTGGATTAATACCTATCAAAACAAGCTTCTTACAAAGGAGCAGGTTTGTCATTTGAGTACGCTTGTGCAGCTTCCTACACTTTCATCACCTAAAAATGAAAAGGAGGTTCCTTCTTCAACTCCTATTCATACGGATTTACCCATGGCTAGTCCATCCATCTATCATCAATTAGTTGATTTTCTTCGCCCAAAATGGATTTATCTAGTCTTAAGTATAGCCGCAGTTAGCGTAGTACTTTCACTAACGTACAAAACCTATTTTATTCCAAATACAACAGATACCTTTAACGCGTCTTTTAATACAGATAGTGCGACCTTCCCTATTTGTATTACACTTACACAAAAGGCGAATCATTTACAGCCTCATTTGCAATATAAAAAAATCGATTGCGTCGCCCTACAACTTTGGCTAAACAATCGAAATTCTCTACTAGCACAAGAACCTTATTTTAGTGAGATTATCTCTACCTCAAAGGATTACAATATCAATCCACTCTTGCTATTTGCTATTACAGGCCAAGAGCAAGGTTTTGTTCCAAAGGATCATGCTAGAGCACTAGAAATAGCACAAAATCCTTTTAATGTATACGGTAGCTGGAAAAATTACAATACCACCCTTAAGGACTCCACCCGAATTGCGTCAAAAACCATTATCAACTTAAGCAAAGATTGTCCTGATTATGTGGATCCCATTCATTGGCTCAACAGGGAATATGCTGAAGATCCAAATTGGCATAAAGGCGTATCTGCTTTACTTAAAGAATTAGAAGAAGTCACAGCACTACCTTAGCCTACTAAAAAATACCCTTTAGGATAATCAACAGCCCAAATATACAGGCAATCACACCTATAGGTAAGGCAAAAATGGTGACACAAAGTACAATACCAACTATCAATAAAGCAATACCAAAAATAACAGCTAGTAGCTTGCCTAATACGATAAAAAGCAGTCCAACTAATCCCCAAACCAATACAAAGGGTAAACTTATAATCCCTAATAACAAACTCATCTTACTCACTCTCCTTTTTCTTGCTTTATTATATGATATCATCTTATCAGTTAGATTGCATTTTTCCCTAAAACTCTGATGAAATTTTAATGATAAGATGATTAAAACTTGATGAGAGAGTGATTTTATTCCTTATGTAAGGATTACCCAGTAATATATTTCTAGCAGATATAAAAAGCCTGTCCATTAAGCTTTTATATCTGCTATTTATTTTATAAGTATCTTCTAAGTGAATCCATAAAATGTTGTTCCAGCTTAACCAAGTCCTCTGTCAAGGTTTGCACTTCCTGCACAGCCGTCGGATATTGGTTCATATAGCGACTTACAGATTTAATCCCCATGTTACATCCATCTATCATGAGCTCTGCTATCTCCTTGTCTGTTGGATCGATTAATAGTTTTGCATTGATTTTTGCCCATGACATCACTTGGGCAATAGGATTAGGCTCTTTATCTGTATCATTATCCAAGGCTAATTTTTTATGGGTTTTATTTTCTATCACCTCATGTTCCTTTAAAAAATAGGCTAACAGTGTCCCTAATTCTTTATCCTTTACTTTATCTTTTACTTCGTTAATACTAGAGATTGCCATTTTAGTTCCTGCATTACATTCCTTTAATAAATGAATGCTATCTTCATTATACATTTTGATTGTCCTTTCATAACCATATTTTTTTTAGTATATGGTTTTATAATAAAAATATACCTTTAACAGCCCTTACCCCTATCTATTCCTACACTTATCCCTTAAAATATACAAATCAATGATTGATTATAATTAAGGAGTGTGATTTCATGCATCTACCACAACATATTGCCATTATTCCCGATGGTAATAGGCGCTGGGCAAAAAATTCAGGGCTTGAAAAACATCAAGGCTACAACTATGGATTAAATCCAGGAGTTGAAGTGCTTAGGCTAGCTAAACGCTATGGTATAAAAGAACTTACCTACTATGGTTTTACAATGGACAATTGCAAGCGTCCCAAAGAACAAGTGATTGCCTTTACTAAGGCCTGTATTGATGCCATAGAAAGAATTCAGGAAGAAGGCGGTAAGCTACTTGTGGTTGGCAAT
>JAEXBC010000120.1 GCA_023457875.1 Bacillota bacterium
TGATTAAAGGACGCATTTCTATTAAGGAAGAAACTGATGCCACGATTTTAGCAGAAGAAATGACAACACTGGAAAATATTTTAAATCCAAAAGTCGATGAGCCGCATCTATTATTAAAGTTAGATGAAAGTCAGCGTACAACCTCTGTAAGAGAACAATTATTACACATATTCCAAAATTATAGAGGAAAAACTAAAATTATTGTTGAAAATAGAGAAGATGGCATTCAAAAAGCGTTTCCAGCTAAATATAACGTGCAAATTTGCGACGAGATTGTAAAAAAATTAACAAATTTATTAGGCGAGGAAAGTGTCTTCGTAAAGAATTAGTCATTTAAGGTATTGCTATTTAAATATGTTTTCAGTAAAATAAAAAAGGTTAATTGTATTAAAAAGGAATTTTATGTATAGGCAAGAATAATTAAGTTAAAATACAGCAATAATGAATATCAAACAACCAGAAGGGGGTTATTAAATGAGTCATAAAGTAAGTACAATTGGTGTCTTAACAAGTGGTGGCGATGCGCCAGGAATGAATGCTGCCATTCGTTCAGTAGTACGTGTTGCTATCGCACGTGGTTTAAAGGTTATGGGAATTAACAAAGGTTATAACGGTTTACTTACAGGTGATGTAAGAGAACTTACAGCACGTAGTGTTTCTGATACGGTACAACGTGGAGGAACTATTCTTCAAACAGCACGCTGTCTAGAATTTATCAAGCCAGAAGGACAAGCTAGAGGCGCAGAAATGTGCCGCGTATTTGGTATTGATGGGCTTGTTGTTATTGGTGGAGATGGTTCATTCCAAGGAGCTGAGAAGCTTGCTAATTTAGGTATTAATACAATTGGTATTCCAGGTACAATCGACCTTGATATTGCATGCACAGATTATACCATTGGTTTTGACACAGCAGTCAATACAGCCCTAGATGCAATTAATAAAATTCGTGATACCTCTACTTCTCATCAAAGATGTTCTATTGTAGAAGTAATGGGTAGAAATGCAGGTTATATCGCATTATGGTGTGGTATAGGCTCTGGCGCTGAGATGATTCTTATTCCAGAAAAGGAAAGACCATCTGATGAAGAAATCATCAAAGAAATCTTAGATAACAAACACAATGGTAAGAAACATTGCCTTATTATCAGTGCTGAAGGTGTTGGTGGTTCTGAAGCACTTGCTAAAAAAATTGAGCAAGTGACAGGCATTGAAACCCGTGCAACCATCTTAGGACATCTTCAACGTGGTGGTTCTCCAACAGCAGTTGATCGTATGCATGCTTCTATGATGGGTGCTAAAGCAGTGGATTTACTATGTGAAGGAAAAGCAAAAAGAGTTGTTGCCTATGTTAATGGGCAGTATGTAGATTATGATATTAATGAAGCACTTGCAATGAAGAAAAATATTGATGACTATATGTATCAAGTGAGCAAATTGTTAGTGTAGTAAATGAGATAATGTATGAGCTGGCTTTAAGTGGCTGATTGATTTTATTTAATAATAAGACCGAAGGAGATAAAAATGAGAAAAACTAAAATTATTTGTACGTTGGGACCTAAGACGAGAGACATCGATAGTATAAGAAAGATTATAGAAACAGGTGCTGATGCAATTCGTATTAATTTTTCCCATGATGATCATCAAATCCACGGAGAAACAGTAAAAAAAGTCATTCAAATTAGGGAAGAATTAGGGAAACCTATTCCTCTTATCCTTGATACGAAGGGACCCGAAATTCGTACAGGTGTAATGAAGGATGATTTAGATCATAAGCTTAATATTGGAGATAGCTTTACTCTAACCACTGAGGATATCGAAGGGGATCAGAATCGTGTTAGCGTCACGTACAAAAATTTACCTTTTGATTTAAAAAGAGGAAGTCGCATTCTTATAGATGACGGTCTTATTGAACTTAGAGTGAAAAATTTGACAGATACAGAGATTGAGTGTAGCGTTGTAAATGGTGGCGTGCTTGGTTCAAGAAAAGGTATTAATATTCCAGATGTATTTGTGAATTTACCAGCACTTACTGAAAAGGATATTGCTGATGTGGAATTTGCCCCAAAGGCAGGCTTTGATTATATTGCTGCTTCCTTTATTCGTTGTGCAGCAGATATTCTTAAGATGCGTCAGGTACTTGAGGAATCTGGTGGTAGTGATATTCAAATTATTGCTAAAATCGAAAATAGAGATGGTGTCAATAACATCGATGAAATTATTGAAGTAGCAGATGCTATCATGGTAGCGAGAGGTGACCTTGGCGTAGAAATACCTACAGAAGAAGTACCTATTGTACAAAAGATGCTGATTAAGAAAGCCAACAAGGCTGGTAAACCAGTTATTACAGCTACTCAAATGTTAGATTCTATGATTCGTAATCCTAGACCAACAAGAGCAGAAACAACAGATGTTGCCAATGCGATTTTTGATGGCACTTCAGCTATTATGCTTTCTGGTGAAACCGCAAAGGGAGATTACCCTCTTGAAGCGATTCAAACGATGGCACGTATTGCTATGACAGCAGAAGCAGAAGTAGCAAGACTTGCCCAAGAAGCTCTAGTGAGTAATCGCTATGGTATCAGTATGACTAATGCAGTAAGCCATGCTACTTGTAATGCGGCTAGAGAATTAGAAGCAGCTTGTATTGTAAGCATTACAAAATCAGGTTATACGTCACGTTCAATTTCTAAGTTTAAACCAAATTGCCCAATTGTGGCTTGTACCAACAATAAACGTGTATTAAGACAACTTAATCTTGTTTGGGGTTGTACACCTATTTATATTGATTATAAAGATGAGGCGCCTACAGATGATAACTTTGCTTTAGCGGTAAAGAAGATAGAGGAATTAAACATTGCCAATCAAGGTGATGTGATTGTTCTTTCAGCTGGTGTTCCAGTAGGAGTAAGAGGTACCAGCAATATTATGCGTGTGCAATATGTAGGTAATGTACTCACTAAGGGAAAGGGTTTTGGTAACAAGTGTGTAACTGCACGTGCTAGTGTGATTAAAGTTTTAGATGAAGCAAGT
Organism: Bacillota bacterium; assembly: GCA_023457875.1. Classification (GTDB taxonomy): domain Bacteria; phylum Bacillota; class Clostridia; order Lachnospirales; family Cellulosilyticaceae; genus Cellulosilyticum. Next base: position 3,031 of record JAEXBC010000120.1, read on the forward strand.
AATTGCTTTATTCAGGGTGATATTTTGGTGGCGCGTAAGACAACAAATGAGTATTTACCTTTTATGAAAAAGGCCAGTGCGATTGTTATTGAAGAAAGTGCTTTAGATGAAAATAACCATTCAGTTATTGTAGGACGTACTTTGGATATTCCAGTTATTATTGGTGCAAGTGGCATTTTAGAAGGCTTAAAAACAGCAACCGTTATTACTGTAGATAGTAGAAATGGTTACGTTTATAATGGTGTTGTACACAAGGCCTAAAAGTAATATGATTGGGATAATCCCAGTGATTATTTGAAAAGAAATTAGATAGCCGAAGGGGCTGTCGCACTAAAGAATTGATATACAATATCTTGTAGTATTTATTCTTAAGGCGAAGCCCCTTTTTATATGAAAACCTTTAGGCTTGTCATGACAAATGATGATTACGAAAGTATCCTATAAAGAAAAAGTAGATTGTTTTGAGGATCCAGTATAAAATAGATGACAGTAGACTTGCGATAATAGCTAGATAAAAGTTGAATGTAGGAAAAAATTAAGCCACAAGGAATTGGATGGTAAAGATATGAATACAAAAATCATTACTAGTGCTCACAATCAAATCATTAAGGATATCAAAGAGTTACAGACCAAAAAAGCTACACGAAAGAAGCAAGGCTTATTCGTAGTAGAGGGGCTACGTGCTGTTAAGGATATACCATCTATAGCAAAGGTGAAGTATATACTAGCGACGCCTCAAATCTCAAAGAGTCAATTTAGTCATTTAGCGCCTTCCATGTGGGTGGAAGTATCTGAAGATATCTATAAATTAGTAAGTGAAACCCAGACGCCACAGGGTGTCATGGCAGTTGTGCAAATGCCACAGCACCCGCTAGAGGAGCTATGCATAGAAGATGGTAATTACCTGCTGTTAGAGAATCTACAAGATCCTGGGAACATGGGAACCATTATTCGCACAGCCTATGCTTTTGGATTTAAGGGCGTATTTATTACAAAGGGTTCAGTGGATGTGTATAGTCCTAAAGTGGTACGTTCTACCATGAGTGCCCTTTTTTACTTACCGATTATCATTGATTATTGCCTAGAGGAATGCATTGCTTTCTTAAAAGAGCAAGGCGTTTGTCTTTATACCACCGCTTTAAGCGAGCAAGCAAAGCCTCTTTATGACATACAATTTACAAAAAGAAAGGCAATTGTCATTGGAAATGAAGGAAATGGTGTTTCAAAGGAGATGCTGGATAAGACAGACTACACCATAATGATTCCTATGCCAGGTGGGGCAGAATCCTTGAATGCATCTGTTGCAGCTGGTATTTGTATGTATGAAGTATCAAAGCCCTCTTAGCAATACCATAGGGTTAGGGCCCAAAATGCATTTTTAAGAAGATGAAGTGTTGAAAGTGAGTGAGATGCAGTGAGGACTACTGGTACTTGACAAAACAGAAAATTATCCATATAATTTTAAACAGTTCAATAGGTAAAGACGCTGAAAAGAAGAATAGGCATGATGTACCTTGCAGAGAGCTAGTGTAGCTGAGATACTAGTAGGTGCCCATGTGCGAAGAACATCTTGGAGTTGCTAACCGAAAGCCTTTGTATCATAGGGTGAGTAGATTTAGACGGGTAAAGACCGATATATCTTTTAGAGTGAATGATCTATGATCATTAACTAGGGTGGTAACGCGGAGAATAGGCTTCGTCCCTTTTTGTGAGGGACGGGGCTTTTTTTGAGTCGTTGGGTATTTACTGATGTATTTCGGTACAAATTACTAGGTGATTAGCGTAAGAACAGTTATTAATAAGGAGGAAGTAGTATGCAAACAACCGCTATTAGGTCATTATATGAGCAGGTTTCACAGCAGAAAGAAGGCATTATCACTGTTGCAGGATGGGTTAGAACAGTTAGAGATTCAAAGACTTTTGGATTCATTGAATTAAACGATGGAACCTTCTTTAAGTCTTTGCAAGTTGTATTTGAGGACCATTTAGAAAACTTTAAAGAAGTGGCTAAACTAGGAGTAGGAGCAGCCATTATCGTTACAGGAAATTTAGTTTATACACCTAACCAAAAACAACCTTTTGAACTAAAAGCAACTGAAATTTTAGTGGAGGGTGAATGCCCATCAGAGTATCCACTTCAAAAGAAAAGACATTCCTTTGAATACTTAAGACAAATTGCCTATTTAAGACCACGTACCAATACCTTTGGTGCTGTCTTTAGAGTACGTTCACTAGCTGCTTATGCGATTCATAAGTTCTTCCAAGAAAGAAACTTTGTGTATGCCCATACACCACTTATT